>JAEOUB010000489.1 GCA_016839545.1 Candidatus Kariarchaeota archaeon
CTGCCCGTGCACCACCTGCAAAAGCCGAATGTGCATGGAGATCTGTATGGATCCGCATACTGTATTTCAAGAAGGTATCTTGATAAATTTGGTTACTCGGTCATTCTTCATAGGTCTTGATATCAATGGCAACTGTGCCACCGGTAAATGAGATCATCTGCTCAGCAGCTGCTTTTGCGTCTTCAAGCTCCAACCAGAGTCCCAATCGCACGGCATCTTTCACAGCTTCGTTTCCCAGCCGAAGTTGATACCCACTCACCTCTCCACCTATGATGACCACATCCTTGTTATCATCTGTAATGGGGATGTCCTTCCAGCCGTGGATCATCGTATTGGGATAACCTGAGAGCACCTGTATTGACATCGATTCAGGAAAGAGTTTGACATCACACCAATTTCGCATCAATCTCTTGCCCTTGCTCACCAATCGCATATGAATGGAGACAGCCATGGGAAGTAGAAAAAACACACTGAATAGAATTGAGATGGGCGTGAAATCCTGTGATGAGAGGAAGAGTAGTCCTATGACAATCAGAATACCGACAAGGAGCTGTCCCATAAAGGTCCCTGTCCACATTGACCCCATAATCCTCATGGCGGGACTCCGCTGCAAGGGAAAGCTGAGCTCGGTTTCCACGTCAGTCTACCTTCTGAAAATGGATTTAATCTTACCGATGAAGCCCTTGGACTGGCTCTGGTTCTCCAGGTCAGGGTTGATATCCACCTCTATTGTTGAAGTTGCAGGTATCTCTACCGCATCAACTGTACTGACTTCAAATGTGGTGATCAACTCGGAGAAATCCTCGACATTTTTGCCTATAGGTGCAGACTGTTCCGCCTTTACCAGGTCAAGTGCATCCATCAACGAGATGCGACTGACATGATCCCGACAAGCAGCGGTCACTGAACTTAGCAAATGCTGCTCGTTCACGACCTCTGAGGTCCGGACAAATCCTTTCAGCTTGATGAAGTAGTTGTCCGAGGTTTTCATCCCTTCTGTGAGATCAAAAATCAGCTGAGTATCACTCATCTAATCACTCCTAAAATTGTCATGTAAAAACAATTCTTCTCTTCCACTTTTCAATCCGCAGAGTTGCTGATATTGACGGAGAAGCTAGCAGTCATGCGAATTCAGGAAACAATC
Organism: Candidatus Kariarchaeota archaeon; assembly: GCA_016839545.1. Lineage (GTDB taxonomy): Archaea > Asgardarchaeota > Heimdallarchaeia > Heimdallarchaeales > Kariarchaeaceae > Kariarchaeum. The sequence continues at coordinate 1,145 of JAEOUB010000489.1, forward strand.
GATTTAGTTTAATACTATAATCCTTCACAGTTATATGTCTACAGAAGAACTACGGTTCATGTAGATGTATCATATGCGCGGGTAGTTAAGTGGTATAATTGGGCCCGGCCAAGCAGGTGTCACATCACACAGCCGTAGATCGGCTCGGTCCCGGGTTCGAATCCCGGCTCGCGCATTTTTTTATCGCTTTTACATTTTCAGCCCAATTTACACCATATTGATTCTGTGTTGCATAAAGTTCTCATCGATACCTTCGGGAGATTTCTGAGAGATTTGTTATAGCTCATTCTTAGCTCATCAATACATTAATGTTCATCTCTTCTGCGTTTCCTTTGATGAGTCCTGCATCACTCGTGGAGGATCCCTATGAGATTCTCAAATCAGAGTCGATCATACTCATCGGAGAAAGGTACACCTCCCGAGTTGCTTGGGTTCAACTTCATATGACCAGCGACTTCGAGGAGGATGTCGTCAGAGAGCTGATGGTAGAACTCAGCCAGTACATTGCAAAGGGGAGAGTTCCCTCAGGATCAGCCCGTAAATTTCTCGATGGCAAGCTGATCTACTACCAATTAGAACAGCAGACCCGGTGCTATGCAATCTTCACCAACCAGATAGACAATATACGCAACGAGGTGAAACGAGCAGTACAGGCTGTGGCTACCCGTGGTGGGGTATACTCTGCTCAGCGATTTTTCAATGAGGTTGTCGATATTTTAGACAACCCTGAGAAGCTAGATTTGCTGGATACGCTGTCCTCAACCTATGCACTTACCGAATTGACCGAAGAGAACCTCGGATCATTGGATCTCAACGATCTGGGATTCCTCATCTCACATGCTAATCAGGCACAGGAACTGGATCACCTGACTCTGGAGAGAATCTACTTTTTCATCTATCAGGCCATACAGGAGCTGACTGCCAATTATGACACTGAGGGTCAAGCTCGTGATCCGGACGAGTTCCTTGATGCTGCATATCTGGTCAGTGAGAGGTATCAGGAGACTGACAATTTTCATCTAGCTCTTGAGCTATACAAGCAGATCATCCCTGTGGCACAACTTAACCACCGGTTTGATCTTGAGGCTGCATGTCGTATCCAGATCGGGATGATCTACAAGAAGTACTTCCCTATGAGTGCAGAGTATATTCTAGATGCACTCAAGGAGCTGGATTTCAAACATCTTAATGAGACCAATAACAAGCTGCTGGAGATCTACCACTGCCTCATGGGTCATGCCTACCGAGAGGCAGATGAGGAAAAATTGGCACTTGAGAGTTTTCGGAAGGCGATCAATGTCACCGACCAGGATATCAGCGCTCCACAGTGGATTGCAGAGGCATATCACTCTCTAGGCAGTGTGGATAAGAAGAATCACTATCTCAAGGATGCTACCCGGTACTACCTGACTGCTGTATCAATTGCGTTTTCAGCAGGAAATCTGGCAATGGCTGATGAATACCGTCATGCGGCAGCTGAGGTGGAATTGCATATTGCCAATTCAGTCATACACAGTTCACTCGTCCACAGGATGGAGATGGATCACAAGGATGCAGAGTACAGAGCATGGGAATCACTCCGTGTACTGGTGAAAGCTTACATCCACTGTCTGTCAGACCAGTATCAGAGTCTGCGGGTCATGACGGAAGAGATACTGTACCACAGTCGTATTATCCTGAGATTGCCTGGCAAGCAGAGGAAGAACCGGGAATTACTGGATCAGATCGAGGATACCCTGCTCAACCTGGAGACAATGACTATTGAAGGCAATCGCCTCGAACCACTGCTTACCATCTCAAAGGTGATTGAGGAGAACATCCCCATTCCCCCACCCACATTCATGCTCCTTGCTGTCGATGGAAGGTTAATGACCATTGGAACCATAACCGATGATGGCTGGGAGAAGAGTGATATTGAGGGTACACTGCTTTCGGGAGTGCTCTCAGCAATTATGTCTCTGATGTCAGAGGTATCTGCAGATGATAGTTCACTTCGAACGATTGACGCTGGTAATTTCCAGATTATGATCGAGCAGACCGAGAACATCATGGCTGTCCTGCTTGTGGATCGAGATATCCAGGAGTTCAGAAAACGGCTCCGACAGGTGTTGGGATATATCGATACCAAGATGGGTGAGGAGATCAAGTACTGGAATGGCGACACCACCATTTTCAAGCCACTCAAATCCAAGGTACAGGAGCTTCTGGCACCTACTGTAGTGGCTGCTAACATAGATACCTGAGATGGCGGCTGAAAAATTTCGCATAGCTACCGCTAAACGAAATATATCGTTCAGGCATTATTTTGTCGTAGTTTGGGGTTTTGAGTACCGGATTAACATTAACTTGGTTGGTCTTTCGAGCTTAAAATCCCAGTCAGACCATCGTTCAACATCTTCACGCCAGCCATGGTAACCTTTTTCGTATTCCGCAACTCTGGCATCAAACTCTATAATGTCTCCTTCCCTTAATCGACCTAACCTCTTGAAGCCCTTTGTTTGGTTGAACCACAGGTGATCGGTCAGTATTTCGTCCGATCCTATAAGATGGATCTGGCTCAATAGGACAGTTGTCTCAACCGCACCTTGCCATCCATTCTTTTTCCCATATCTAACAAACACCCCCCTGAAACGATGCCTATCCTTGTTTCCAATTTTTTCCAGTTTCTTTCTTTTGGTGATACTACCACCTCATTGACCCCATTCTCCCTCTCAACTCATTGGATCTGATTCAGATGCGGAATTCGATTGATAAACGGATGAAGATCCCTGATCTACATGATCTGAATTTACTCGTTTCTTCTTTTTTCAATCGTCTCAATCAGGTCAAGAACCTCTCTCCATCCAAACCAGAAGGTAGGCAGTACAGTACTTGTACCGTTTTTCAGGTTCAGAGTTACAGAACGGATCACCAGAGGAGAATTGGCAACAGTTCCAATAACTCGCATCTTGTCAAGCGATGCAATATCATCAAATGACACTTTCATAGC
>JAEOUB010000490.1 GCA_016839545.1 Candidatus Kariarchaeota archaeon
CTATTCCTCTTTGACGGAATTCGTTGAGAACACCTATACCGAGTCCTCCTGTGGACTTGTTTTTCTCATATCCAGGATGCTCTGGCTTGACCCAATTCACATTGAGAGTACCAATTATCCTTGGATCATCTTCCTCTGTGATTACAATCCATTCCTTGTTATCATAGTATGGGTGTTTATCCCGCATATACATCAAAAGCGTCTCTCGAGCAGGTGCAGGCTCATCAGGATCGGTCTCAACTCTTCGAAGATCCATGTAATCCATCCTTTTGTAACAGAGCTCATCAGAGGCAGTTACTGCATCAAACTCTTCAATTGTATAGGGTACCTGTTCTAGGTTTTCCATGGCATGTTGGGGATCTAATATATATTAAAGGAATCTACACTTTTCGGTGCAAGACCATCATGGTTGGTTTAAGAGGCAACAGAGGAGAAATTTATCTATCACAAAGTACAATTTACTGGTCACCAAGAGGGGGATATGCATGATAATTGGCCAGAAGAATTTCCGGTAAGAAGAATACGAATTGCCAGGCAAACTGATAGGTTAGCCAAAGTAATTGAATTTTACTGTCAAGGGTTGGGTTTGCAGCAAATTGGCAATTTCAACAACCATAGTGGCTACGATGGAGTCATGATAGGTCTACCAAACTGGGATACTCACCTGGAGTTTGTTCAGCATCAACAGGGAAGCCCAGGAGAAGCACCCACCCGTGAAAATCTGCTGGTTCTGTATCTCCCCAGTAGTCGAGTTATCCGAGCAAAAACCGAACACCTGGAGAGGATGGGATATCCAGCAGTTGAGCCTGAAAACCCCTATTGGAATGGAAAATCCATAACCATTGAGGATCCCGATGGGTGGAGAGTCGTACTCTTCAACTTAGATTGGGAGAATGACGAGTTGTGATGAGTTCTCGTCTGTTGAGGTTCCTAAACGGATGGAATTTAGATGCTGAGATCCTTCCCGAGAACTATTCAAACGATCTTAACAAGCGTTTTCTGTAGAAGAATACACCCAGTACAAAGATCAGGATGGAGTAAATCACCAGAAACCACATATTTCTTGCCACATCCGACATTGGCAGTCCCTCCACAAGGACTGCTATGATAGCCTGGGTCGAATGATAGGTGGGTATCAAATCCCAAGTCTGCAGGTTCAGCGATCTTATCACAAACACTTCAGGGACAGGAAGGAATGCACCTGAGAGGAACCCGAGTGGTGCAGAGCCGATGGCAGATATAGACATGGCATTATTTGCCTCCTTGACAAAGGATACGGCCAGAAGAGACAATCCCACGATGAATACCGTTGAAATAAGGAGGACAACATATGCCAACAGCCACTGGGCCCCTGTTGCCTCGAATCCGAAAAACGAGATGACCAGATACGAGATGACAAATTGAAGCGTATAGGCGATAAGCTGGGCCACAAGCAATCCTGAGAATAGCTCCCATGGCTTGATATAGCTCATCTTCATCCGATCTAGAGTCTGTTGTTCTCGCTCGGTTGCGATAAGTCCTGCAACTGACATCATCTGCAGAATGACATTAAATACCAGGAAACCTGCTATGAAATACTCAAACGGGGATTCCTGTTCTGCCGAGATATCAGAGGTCACCATCGACAGATAACCACCCTGAGGCGGTTCACCCAGCAGTACCTCAATACCATAGAATGCCTCGAGATAAGCGGTCATAGATTGCTCCAGTACACCTGATGCAGCCTGATACGATTGAGTCGAAGGATCACCAAGGATCTTCACAGTGGTATTGATGAGGACCCCCTGCTGTGTCAGCAATCGCTCCCTGGCTACCTCTACCGCCTCGGTAAAATCATCAGGGAGAATGATACCTGCATTGATACTGAGCCGTTCCAGATCCTTGACCATTTCCGCTTCAGTCTCGTACTCATACAGAACAACCGTGTATTTTGTGTCTACCAGCACCTCTGTGTTCTCATCCAGTATCTCAAGATAAGTCTGAGCCAGATTATCACCACTGTCTACCCCCAGGGAAGCTGGAAGATCACCTGAGTACACTCCTGTATCTTCATTGAGATAGCCAATATAGGTAGTGAAATCTTGTGGAGCACTGGGACCAAATACAAAGCCGAAGAAACCGAAAAATATGATCGGTGAGAGTACCAGAATTGCCAGCCTACCACGGTGACGGAAGAGTTCTTTGAGGGTTTTGAGTAGTGTTTCAACGAAGAGCATCATCACACCTCCATCCTGAATCTCCGACTTGAGTACAGCCAGATGCCTGCTACAAACCATAGTAACGACGAGAATAGCAGTAAGAGGATGTCGCCGCTGACACCAGCAAGATCCTGATCAAACAATAAAACCGCCCGCATTGCATTGACTGCATGTGTCCAGGGGATAATATCCCAGAGGAGAAAGTGGGGACTACCGCTGGTAAAGCTAAAAATATCGCGGACAAGGATAACTGCAGGCATATCTGAAAATGCACCGGATGCGAAGCCCAGGATAGAACTGGAAAGCCCCAGTGAGTTTCCAACTGTATCGCTATTGGTGAAGTATGCAGAGCAGATAAAGATCAGACCGTAGGTTGCCAGGGATGTGATTATCATTATCAGATAAGCAGTTACAAGAGAACCCACAGGATTGAATCCAAATAGATAGACTGCCGAGAGAAAGAGAATTCCGAACTGGATCATCATCAAGATGAAACTGTACAGCAAGAATGCCCCGATAAACTCGAAAGGTCTGACAAGAGCTATCTTCAGTCGACTGATAGTACCTTTCTCCTCCTCCACCACCAGGCTGGCTGCAAAGTAGGTCGCACCGAGGATTGTAGAGAAGACAAAGAGACCAGAGGCAATATAGTCAAAAACTGAGAATGTCTCATGCCTCAGGATAATCTGTTCTTCAATTTCAATAGAATCAGGGATGACTCCTGATTGCACAGCAGTGTAATAACTGTCAAAAAAGGATCGAGCTATCATCTCCGATGGCCCAGAAGCCCAATTTTGAGGATCCACATAGAAGTTGACAGTAGCATTGTCATCCATATCACCCATTCCGTTAAAATAGATATTGTCTGCCAGCGTAAGCATCATCATCGAAAAATCCTCAGGAATCTCGATAATGAGATCGATTGCACCGTTCTCCAGTACTGTCTCAAACTCCTCACCATTGTAGATGTGGTCCTCAAAGAGGTAGATATCATCTTCCTCAGGATAGGTAGTGTTGAGAATGAGACTGATGATATCGCTAGCGACTCCTGAAATCCAGCTATCTGGAATTGTACCGGGA
>JAEOUB010000491.1 GCA_016839545.1 Candidatus Kariarchaeota archaeon
AAAGAGAGGTCCTGTGACTATTGTCCTTGCAATTTCTGATAAGATCTCCCAACCAACTGAAATCAACGAGATTGGTCTCAGGTTCCTGAGGAATTATGGTGCAGATATTGAGAATTGGAAGGGCCAGGATGATTATTTTGAAGCTTTTACTGAGGATCTGATTGACCTCTTAGGTGAAGATAGGACTTCACGACGAGTAGATCCAAAGAATCCAATCAATGCTTTCACACTGTTGAGTCTTGATGTGAGTCTGCAAAATATTGCCAAAGAATTGATTAATCTAAAGGAAACCACCTCTCAGGAACTTGCTGAACGGTTGGGATTGTCTGAATATCCATTGAGAATGCAGCTTGAAGAGCTCGTTGAACTCGGACACCTGGGCAGATATTTCAGCAAAGACGGTTATACCTACTTTACCAATTAGATCAGTTGAGATACCCGTTCAAAGAGTTTATAGACATCTTGGGAATTATTGTAGAAATGCGGTGCTATTCGTAGACCATGAGATCGCATATCTAGTACATATCCCTCGTTTTGTAAAGTTTGAACGACATTGGCTGCATTCTCAACCTTGACATTAACGATTGATCCTCTGGAATCTGGATCTCTGGGTGTTTGAACCTCCATTCCTCTTTTATCCGCCTCTTCAATTATTAACTGAGTGATTTTCATGTCCTGATTAAAGATTCTCTCAATCCCAATATCCTTTACAATTTTCATTCCAGCTGCAGCTGACGCAGCTCCAACAGGATATGGAGTTCCATATTGGAATTTTGTTGCATCTCGGGGTCTGTGCAGATTTGTTCTGAGCTTGTCAAATAGATCTGCAAATGGGTCATCTACTCCCATCCAACCGATAGAGCTTGGATCGAGGTTTTCAATATGGTCATCTCTGATATAGAGGAAACTGATGCCAAAACCACCGATTAACCATTTTAGGCATCCGCTGGCAAGGAAGTCAATCTCAGTCTTCTTCACGTCCATAGGAATGACTCCTGTCGATTGATACGTGTCAAGGAAGACTGGAATGTTGTGTTCCTGACTTATCTCAACCAATCTTTTGGGATTGATTCTCGATCCTGTATTAGAAGCCACCTCCGAGGCAGTGAGGAGGATTGTGTTTTCATCAATTACATCTGTATAATGGTCAACATCAACTTCATTATTAGTTGAGTTTACCACCCTGTAGTCAATTCCCCTCTGATTTTGGGCCATTACTCCAGCTGGGATGGCAGGGAAATCAAGATCATTGTAGATGATATTGGATCCACTGGTCAGATTGATCGCAGAGAGTATTGATGAAAATGCAACAGAATTTCCAAATGAAAAGGCAATATGCTCTTTGGACGCGCCGATTAGATCTGCAAACAAGGATCGAGCTTCCTCAACCTTGTCATTCCAACCTCCTTCCTGGACCCACGCAATTCCACCTTTCTCGTACCACTGCTCCAGATACGAATTTACTTCATTTCTCACAGGCGTAGAGAGTGGTCCAATTGAGCAGGTATTGAAGTAGGGATGATCTTCTAGTGAAGGAAAAAGATCTCTTGCGATTCCGTCCATATCATGGAGATAATTGAAACGATTATGACTCTTTGGAGAGGATCATAATGAAAGACCATCTCCGCTAAATTGCATATTCTTATATTGAAGATCTTCGCTTTACCTGTAATGGTATCTTTTCAAAAGGTAATATTGTTCCTTTTGACGCCAGTCAACCTAGCAATACTGTTTTTTCATGGATCGTTTCTAGATTATCAGATCGCAATATACATCGTTTCTGGGTTAACAGTACTTACCAGCTTTCTGACACTTCAAATCTATTTTCGAAAAGATACGTCGGTAGAAAGTCCTTTCTTTTCAATAGATAGAGCCCGATCGATACGCTATTCTTACATCTATTTCATTGTGGTCACAATTCTCATTTTTCTCATGCTGACCTCGTTCTTTGCAATTCTTGGTGCAATTGCTGCAGTCATCACTCTTGTCATCATTACAGTGATCAATCTATTGATTGCAGCCTTTGGAGCCATCTTGATCATATTCGGAGGAAGCTTTCCATCACTGATCTCATACGGATTTGTTTCAACTGTATTCTTTACCGTTTTTGACACTATCATTCTGTATGAAGATGCTGTACTCTCCAACATTTTTATTGCGCTATTTGTCATCATTTCAATTTCTACTGCATCATATTTCCTGGGTAGATACATCGAGGACATTGACACAGGAATTGCTGTTACCACACTTCTTCATAATCTGGTACTTCTGGGGATTTTAGCCCTACTTATCTCGGGTTTCCCTGATCTCAATAATCTTCTGAGTGAGTATCCCTCCGTTATGATTCTGTTGGTAACTCAATTTACCAGTTTTCTCGTGATCAGAAGAGTATTCGAGGCAAAAGAGAGACAGGATGACTATGATCTGCCTGAGATTGGTAAATGGGTGGGTAGGTTGTTCAAGCTATCAGTTCTTCTCCTTGCAGGAACTGCTCTTA
>JAEOUB010000492.1 GCA_016839545.1 Candidatus Kariarchaeota archaeon
AAATACTGGCAAGTCCACCCTGGCCAACAGGATTGCGATGGACTTTGCTGGAGAGAACATTTCCAGTGTCTCAGCAGTTCCGCATGAGACCCGTGATATCCACAAGTTAGAACACCTTGATTTTCGTGTTCAGGGATCAAAGTTTGATCTGACTCTGGTGGATACTCCCGGTATTGCAACTGCAGTTAACTACCAGGAGTTCATGGAACATGGTATGACCAAGGAGGACGCAATGCAGCGAGCCAAGGAGGCTACCTCCGGTATTGTGTCATCAATCAAATTCCTCAAAGAGGTAGATGTGGCTCTTGTCCTAATGGACTCGACCAAAGCCCCTTTTGACCAGGTCAGCCTTACCATTATGGGTGCACTGGAAATGAATGATACCAAAACCATCATTGTTGCCAATAAGACCGATCTTGAGGGATCCAATGCAGAGTTGATCCAGTCCACCTTCCCCCATATGAAAGTAATCGGTGTCTCTGCACTCAAAGGCCTGGGAATGGAAAACCTGTACAAAGAAATCGCATCGGTGGCGTCCTAGGAGGTAATGATTATGACACAGATAGAATTTATCACCAGCTCCCGAGTAGCAGGGATGGATCCACACAACCTCTATGATTTCATCCTGGATCGTATCCTGGAGGACAGGATCGTGGTCCTTGAGAAAGAGATGGATGCCGAGGAACAGATGGAGCTGATCGCCCGTGGCCTCGAAAAAGTCAACACTGATGACGGAATGGGTATCAACTTTCTACCCTTCTACATCACAACTCATGTCGCTGGACTCCTACGTAACAGGATGCAGGATGTGCAGTTCAACCTCATCACTCCCGGATCCTCGAAGATCTCAGAAACCAAGGAAGGCCATTATTCCGTCGAAACACAAGACGGTCAGGTCTTCTCCGCAGCCTTCTAAAAGTAAGTAATACAAGACATCACATGCACTACACTGATCTGAATACTCGAGTACAGCAGTTAAACCAGAAAATAGGAGGGAACTGGGATCCTCAGTATCAATTACTTTGGGTGATGGAGGAACTGGGAGAGGTAAGTCGAGAATTTCTCAAGACTGCCACACTACCAGCAAAGGGAGTGGACAAAATTGACAGTGAGCCTGATACAGAGAAACTCCAAGAGGAGATTGGGGATGTCCTCTACGGGCTTGCCAGTTTCTGCCATTCTCTTGATCTGGATTTACTTGACTGTTTTCGGATAGCTATTGAGAAATTTGAGCAAAGACATTCTTAATCATTCGTTCGACCCACACGAGGCTGGATATCTAAGACCTGATTTTGAATGACTCAAATTTCTACAATTTCTGAAGCATAAATTCTGAACTCATCTACCGTCTTGTATCCTAATTTTGCATAAATCCTTTCCGCCATAGGAGTTGAATGCAATACAGATATCGTATAATTCTGTTCCCTTGCATATTGCAAAGCTAAGAGCGTTAGGTGCCTGGCTAGCCCTTTCCCTCGAGCTTCAGGTTTGGTACTTACTCCATAAATACCGGCACACCCCTTATCAAGATTGAGCACGACCTTTGAAACTACTTCATTGTCTTTTATGGCGGCCCATATGTGCACATTGGTATCTGGTGTGGCTATTTGAAATGCTTTATTCATACCGTAGTAATGAGGAATGACATCTTCTGGCATTTTCCACCTCCAGACTAGCATTTCAAATGTCATTTTCAGATCTTCTTCGGTGCTGACTTTTTTGATTTTAAACTCTGAAGATATTTCTCCTGTTTCGGGTAGAGCATCAAAATCATCCAGGATCATACCAGTCAACGGTTCAATGAATTGTAAACCTCGTTCCTTGAGTATCTCTTCGATATTATCTGGTTTTGATGAGGGATGAACAAGCCACAAGAATGGGACATTTAGATTTTGGTAATGATTGATTATACGATCTATCTTATCTACACTATTTTCCTCATCTGCAAACCTCAATACCGTATTGTAAGGGAGATGTTTGATAGGTGTGTCAAAATAGATATAGGTTTCATTATCATCAAACAAATTACAGTTTTCCCCTTGACCAAAATTTGACCACAGGCTCCACAAGTTTTCTTCTAGGTACTGCAAGGATTGATTGTAAGGAATATTAAACATAAATTAGCTCTAGCTTTTGTTCCTTTCCTGAGTTTTTGAAAGTACTCATACAACACAGAAATGAAAAAATATTGTGACATTTATGCTCCAAAACACATGATAGGACCTATCTACTTACCATTTCCCTTTGATCTTTACATGGTCATATTGGAATTACAAAAGAGAAATTTGAGAAACGACACACTAGATCCGACGATGCATAAAATCAGCAATAAGCTTCAGAGATCTTATTCGCATCTGTATATCCGAGAAGCCACCGTGACCCTCATCTTGGTACTCAACATACTCAAAATCACCATCTGCCCCCTCGGTCTTGCCCAATTCCTTCAGCCTTGAAACCATGTTACGTGACTCCTCAACCGGACAACGTGGGTCGTTCTTACCATGAACCAGCATCAGAGGGGCAGTGATATTTTCAGCATAGTTTAGAGGTGAGGATTGCTCCCATAGCTCGGCGTCCTTGACAGGATCACCCATCTGCATCCTGAGGAACCACTTGAACATATCATTTGACAGTTCGTACATGTTCTTGAGGTGAGAAACTGGGATCCATGCACAGCCAGCTGCCCACAGATCAGGTGATTTGGTAACACAGACCAATGTGGCATATCCACCATAGGAACCACCAAAAACTGCAACTCGATCAGGATCCACAGCAGCATTGTCAATCATCCACTGGCGACCTGCAACCCAGTCATCATGGTCGAGTGTTCCCCATGCTCTGATACATGCATCTCGGAACTCAACACCATATCCTGTTGATCCTCTGACATTGGGTGCCATGACCACATATCCAAGATCTGCGAAGTACTGTGAGATGAACCCGAAATTCATGAAATACTGGCCTGTGGGTCCCCCATGTGGGTGCATGATAGCCGGATAGAGCTTGTCAGGACTCCAATCACGGGGTTTAGTGACAATTGCAGGAATGGGAGTACCATCAAGACTTGGGTAAAAGATATGGTCTGAATCTGTAAGTAGAGAGGAGTCGACATTCCCATAATCAGTATCAAGAAGAACCTCAGACTCAGACGTTTCAATATCAAACTTGATCAGTTGAGAGGGACTCTTGGGAGTATTGACAGTGAGGAATAGGTACCTGTTATCCTTGATGATAGTACCCGCG
>JAEOUB010000493.1 GCA_016839545.1 Candidatus Kariarchaeota archaeon
GGATATGCAGATGCAGATATTCTCAAATGTCCCTCATGTCCCGAGCCCGAGTGCTGGACCATTGAAGATGAATGTCCCGCCTGTGGATCTGAAACTGAGATTGCCCGACGGGTTTCATTTGTTGATGCCCCCGGCCACGAGATCCTGATGCAGGTCATGCTGTCAGGAGCCGCACTCATGGATGGTGCACTGATGCTCATTGCAGCAAACAATACCGTCCCCCAGGCACAGACAAGAGAACATCTTGCAGCCCTTGAAGCCCTGGGAATTGAGAAGATTGTCATAGTACAAAATAAGGTGGATTTGGTTAGTACAGAACACGCACAGCAAAATTATCGTGATATCAAGGCATTCACCAAGGGGACAATCGCAGAAAATGCACCGGTTATCCCAATGAGTGCACTGCACGGAGCGAACCTCGATGTTCTGCTCTCCGCTGTCCAACACTTTATCCCCACACCTGAAAGGGCTGAGGATGAGGATCTCAGAATGATGGTAGCACGATCATTTGATATCAACCGACCAGGAACAATGCCTTCAAAGCTACGTGGTGGAGTCCTCGGAGGATCACTCATCCGAGGTAAAATGAGAGTTGGTGACGAGGTTGTTATACTCCCCGGGTTGAAGAAAAAGTCAGGAAAGAACACCGAGTTTATTCCGGTGAGAACGAAAATCCAGTCTATCAATGTGGGATCCCTGGGATCAGTAGAAGAAGCAAGCCCAGGTGGTCTTCTCGGTGTGCAGACTGAGATTGATCCATCCATGGCTCGTTCAGACAACCTATCTGGAAACATAGTTGCCGCTGTTGGTTCAGAACCACCTGTGGTTAGTCAACTAACTATCAATCCCCATCTATTTGATCAGGTGGTGGGTGCCGATACTCAAGAAATTGTCAAACCAATTGCCCCTAATGAGATCATTCTCATAACTGTGGGTACTGCGACTACTCGAGGCCGAGTGGTTACAATTGCCAAGAAGGGACGGGTAATTTTTGATATCTCACCTATTATCGCCATGAACCCCAACTCCAAGATTGCACTGTCTCGACAGTTCAACAAGAGATGGAGACTGATTGGTTATGGTGAAGTCCACGATTATGTTGAGAAAGAAATCTCAATTTAGCCTGATGAACCTATGAGATCACTACCTATCACGATATTACTCGATACAAACGTCCTGTATCATTCAATGGACTATGGGATTAAGATTGAGGAAGCTGTAAACAGAGTAATCACCCGTAACTACCAGATTGTGGTTCATTCAATGGTTCAAGGAGAAATCATCTCAGATCTCAATTCCCCTGATAAGAAGGCGATGCGTGCCAAGATGGCCATTGAATTGATGAAACAGTTTGAGAATTTTGAGGATGACAGAGAGTATGCAGGTACAGATAGTGCTTTGGTAGAGACAGCACGTCGAATTGGAGGGGTCGTCTTCACCTATGATAAAGCCCTGCGAGACAGGTGCAAGCATGAGAAAGTTCCCGTCCTGACCTATCACTACAAGGGCAATGTCCAGCTCATTGGCTATCTGCCCTGATGTAACGCAATAAGCTCTCAAGTCTTAAATACCACTATTTTCATAGTCTCTCATGAACTTCGAGGGGGAGGAAAGAAGTTTTCTCAGATTCTTTAGGAACTGTAGGAGTAGGTTCAAAAAATGGGATACTGATAAAATCCAAAATTACCAGGATCTCAAGGCAAGAGAGGTAGCAAAGTATGCTGCAGAACACTCTCCATTCTTCAATCAACACTACTCAGATTACGACCTTGAAGATGTCTGGACCTTGCCAACTGTCACCAAAGCCACAATGATGGACAATTTTTCAGATTACAACACCCTTGGATTCGACAAAAAGGAACTGATCGATTTTTGCCTGCGTATTGAACACGAAAAAGATCATATCTCCCGATTTGAGGGAGTCAATGTGGCGATGAGTTCGGGAACGAGTGGCAACAAAGGCTTGGTACTCACCCACCCTGCAGAGGAAAAGTACCTGCAAGCAGCTCTCTTTGCACGATTTCCATTTCCACGGACATTGAAACTCAAATGGGGATTCATCCTGCGGACCACAACTCCAGCATTCAATACCAAGAAATTTGGACAGCAGCTGACCTATATTGACC
>JAEOUB010000494.1 GCA_016839545.1 Candidatus Kariarchaeota archaeon
CCACAGGTGAACACAATGGCTGCAACCTCAAAAATCTCCAAAATACAGGGTTTCTCAGTCATCTACTCTCTAAAATCTCTATTCAGTCGTTCTAAAACATCGAGTGCTGAAATACAGAAGGTAGACCTAATGGTTGACGACCCTTCTGCGTATCAGATTGAAGAACATTCAAAGCTGGCAAAAGACAAAAGTCAGGCAGATGCCTATCTGAGGAACTTTACTCATAAATTCTACTGATTGGACATATGTTCAAGTGGTGAATTAATCAACTCAACTTCATTCCTAGCTCTTCCAAAAATCATTCTAATGCCGCTTCCTAGACATCACTATGGATTACGATACTCATGTTAATAGATGGAAGAGATCCCCGAAACCGAAGAATGTGATTACTCCCGGCCCTGGTCAGGAGAGTGTCTGGGACTATCCACGGCCACCAGCATTGCATCCATCTGAACGGGTTCGTATAGTCCATAACGGAATTCTACATGCAGAATCAGATAATGCCTTGAAATTGATGGAAACTGCATCACCTCCCACCTATTACATTCCACGGGAAGATATACAAATGTCGTACTTCTCTGAAAACTCGAGAACATCGTATTGTGAATGGAAGGGAATGGCAAACTACGTGGATTTGGTATTGGAGGACACCGTAGTCCCATCAGTTGGGTGGACTTACCTCACTCCAAAGTCTATGTTTGCATCACTCAAGGGGTATATCGCGTTTTATGCGAGTAAGTTTGATGAGTGCTGGGTGGGTGAGAGAAGGGCAAAACCTCAATCTGGAGATTTCTACGGTGGGTGGATTACAGACAATATTGTTGGCCCCTTCAAGGGAGAACCTGGAACTACAGGATGGTAGTTATCGATACACTTTGGTGGGAGTCACCTTTACTGCTACATCCCAATTGTCCTTATAGAATTGAAGTTGACTGTCAGTGCCATACCTCGCATCGGGAATGTCGTAGATCTCAGTGTATTCATCTGAACCCTTCTCGATCAGCTCCAGTGTCCCCCGAACTGAGGCGAAATCAAATGCAATCATACACTGACCACTCTTGGCAGCATACCTGATTTTTGCCCTTGATTTACGTGAGAAGATGTAGAGGTGTCCTTTGTAATGGTGTGTCCATACAGGAGTGCAGTGTGGTCTTCCATCAGGAGTGACGAGTCCCAGAGCGGATATCTCTTGCTCGTTGACTATTGTCTCTAGTAGATTTTCGGTTATTTCCAGCGTACTCACCTCAAATCCTGTTGAGTATTTCACTCTTGAAATGACCTAGTGGATCATCATTCCCATCAACAGAGATTGACATCACGCACATATCCATCCCCCATTCCTTCAATTGGCGTATCTTTTCCCTGATGTTTTCTGTAGATCCAATAAACTGATCGCGTAATACCGTTTCACTATCGGTTTTCATCTGTTCTGCACGTTGTGCAACACTTTCTCTGAGTTTTGCATCATCGTCGATCACTGTGATTCCTCCAAACCCAGATATGTAATAATCTGAAAATTTGTTATCTGTGTGCTTCTCAACAATTTTCTCAAACTTATCAAAATTCTCTCTCACAGCTTTCATTGAGCGAGCCCCTATGTTCCATCCCTGAGCGTATTTTGCGGTAATTCGCATCATTCTGGGACCTTTGCACCCTACAGAAATTCGCATGGGTTTCTGCACAGGTTGTGGAACATTGAATGCCTGATCCAACTTCCAGAAATCACCGTCATAACTTGTCTCCTCCTGCGATAACATCAGATTCAAAATCTTCAACGACTCCTCAAAACGATCCACTCGTTCTTTGGCAGATGGCATACCTCGACCACCTTCCATCAAATCGTAGCCCTTGTATTCAGGCTCATTCCAACCCGATCCGATCAAGAGCTCATATCGACCATTAGTCATATTGTCAAGGGTAGCCACACTCTTAGCAAGAAATGCGGGATTTCTCAAGCTGTTGAAGAGGACGATTTGACCAACGCGGAGCTGTTTTGTTTGCATTCCAATACCTGTCATTGCAGTCCACGCCTCAACATATGGTTCTCGGCCTCCATCGGCGAATCCGTGAATGTGATCGTTAAGAAATGCACCAAAGTATCCGAGTTCATCAGCTCGTTTGGCAAGTGCCAACATTTTATCGTATGTGACTTCTCTTCTGAGATAGACACCAATATCCATGTCAAATTTCGAATAAATGTCTTCTTCAACCTTGTGTCGGTGGGAAGTATCATACAGGCTACAACAGTCTTTAAGGGAGCATAGATGGTGGTGATTTATGAGACAAGTGCTCTTGTCCCGGTTTATGGCCACGAGCTTGTCTCAACCGGCTCAATCTCTATTACTCAGATATTTGAGCTACGGGTCTGCAGTTCGCAGTTTTTCCATTCTCTCCGATACTTTTCTCATTCTTTATGTTCTCGACAGCTTGGGGTATGCAGCAGCAGGAGCACTGGTGGCAATACGTCTGGTGGTACAGGGAGTATTTGATTATCCCACTGGGATTCTGTCTGATCTTATCGGTCAGAAACTGGTACTCACACTCTCGTTTGGCTTCTATTCTCTTTCATATGCTCTCTTCAGTTTAGCCAGTAGTTACAGCAATTTCCTGCTAGCCTATGTTTTCTTTGCTATCGGATATGCCCAGCAATCCGGCACGCTGCAGACCTGGTTTGACAATCAGTATCGGGTACTCACAGCTGAGGAAGATCCAGATCGCACGATTTACAAGGTGATAATAGGAAAGTCGAGGACTATCATTGACCTGTTTGGAGGTGTATTTCTCCTGATTGGAGGGTATCTTGCAACCACCATCTCCCGTGAGTTTGTGTTCAAGATCCAGGTAGTTGCCATGGTTCTACTTATCATCCTCACATGGTTTATGATTGATAATATCTCCATTCCAAGTGACTCATCCTATTTGCGTCTGCTATCAGAGGGTGTTACCAGTATTTTTGCATCTCGTCCGCTGCTGCTCATGGTACTGGCTGCTATCATCTTTCAGGTTGGTCTGAGTATCTGGGGTGATCTCATCATCTTTCCCATGTACTTCGGATACACAGGAACTGATTTTGGAGCATCCACATTTCGATTCATCCTCTTCATCTCAGGGTCAGTCGCCCTCTGGCTCATCGCAGATCGAGTGGGTACAAGCTCTGCCTACCGTTGGTTGCCAAAGATCCATCTCTTTCATACCTTCTTCTTTTACGGGGGACTCTATCTTCTCCTGTTGTTTCTTCCCTTCTCCAATACCTTCAGCCTTCTGGGTGTAATTCTTTCAGGATTCCTCATCTTTGTATCACATATGCTCCGTGTATCTATTGCAATCTGGATACAGCAGATCTATCTCGATCTTATTCCTGACAATAGGAGAAAC
Organism: Candidatus Kariarchaeota archaeon; assembly: GCA_016839545.1. Lineage (GTDB taxonomy): Archaea > Asgardarchaeota > Heimdallarchaeia > Heimdallarchaeales > Kariarchaeaceae > Kariarchaeum. The sequence goes on from JAEOUB010000494.1 coordinate 3,376, forward strand.
GGATTTTACTCTTTTGTACCCACTGTGGTGATCTTTATGCAGGCACCCTTCACTCTTACCTCGGGTGGTGTGATAGAGAACCAGGGATATCTCCCCGTTGTGTTGCTATTTGGCCTGCTCACTCTAGTCAGCTCAGTACTGTATTATCTTGCTATGCAAGCATTGGAAAAGCAAGAATCATAGATTTATCATAGATTTCTCAGAAATGCAATTAGGATGATAGATTGAATGAGATATAGTTTGAAGTGTATTGAATTACATGGATTTCATAATCAGATCCACAATCTTGTCTGCCATTGCATCAAGATCGCCTTCGATGATCTCCTTCTTCCTCTCACGAGATTTCCCGGCAACCATTCCCTCAACCAGTGTCATGGATCCTGGCAGACCAATGATCTCAGGGTCAAGCTTGAGGATCTTGTTGTCCCATATCTTGAGCTGATGTTCTGCATCTAGTGTCCGTTTGAGATCGAAATCAGGGAATCTTGGAGAGTTTGCAGCAAGTTCAACTGAGAGTACAGCAGGCTTGGGAATGGTTATGATTTCCAGGCCTGAGGAAGTAGCTCGTTCAATGATGTAACGTCCTTCCTCGGTATCATAGTCGACTTTCTCACAGTACGTTGCCTGAGAGAAATCCAACCATTCTGCAAGTCCTGGAGGGACATTACCCGTACCTCCATCTGCGGATTCGGTACCACAGATGACAAGATCCACAGGATCATCCATCTTCTTGATACCCTCTGCAAGTACCATCGTGGTGGGATAAGTATCTGCCATTGCAAAACTCCTGTCAGACAGGAGGATGGCATCATCACAACCCATCGCAAGCATCAGGCGAATGAAATCGTCGACAAATGGTGGAGCCATGCTCATTAGCGTGACTTTACCTCCAAAGCGTTCCTTGAGTGCTACAGCAGTTTCAATTGCATTCTTGTCAGGTGGATTAATGATAGACTCTGCATCACGCCTGTCCAGCGTGTTGGTTTCAGGATCCATCTTTACCTCTTC
>JAEOUB010000495.1 GCA_016839545.1 Candidatus Kariarchaeota archaeon
ACCATAGTACCCAATATTGTTCATGGTAGGGAAAAATGAGATTGAAAGCCCCAGGCTCAGAGCATTATCCAATTCAGAAAATATAGATCAGGCACTTTCCAGCTTCTGGTCAGAGATCGAGTCCAGCGGAGCTCCATTGATAGAGGAGATTGAGGGGGATGAGAGCCACAAACTGGTGACGTTCATTGTCAGAAAGGAGGCAGGTATTGAGCGAGCAGCAGTGGCCAGTGCAGTGACGGGGTACTATACCACGTTCAAGAATACGACTCTCTCCCACATGCCCGGTACTGATCTCCTGTACAGGTCTGTGAGGGTGAGAAACAGGACCAGGACGATGTACCAGCTGGCCGTGAACTACCATGAGGAACCCGCACTTATCGGGAGCAACTGGATACAGTACGCCGAATCGTGGAAGCCAGACCCTTTGAATAAAAATATCCAGCCATTTGACCTGGAGAAAGATGGGTTTGGATGGGCAGACCGGGTATTCTCCATTCTCGAGCTCCCTGATGCTTTTGAAGATAGATACTCATTTGAAAGAGCAGTGCCACAGGGAGAGCGGTTGGAATTTACACTGGAAGACAACCTTGGACAATCCCGAGAGATCTGGGCCTATCTGCCTCATGGGTATGACGACAAAGAAAAATACCCGCTGCTGGTATTCACTGACGGCTGGATCTACTTTGACAACATGAGAACACCCACAATTCTGGATAATCTGATAGCTGAGGGCAAGATACCCCCTGTGATCGCTCTTTTTGTCAACCACCCCCATGGAATGCGGAGCAAGGAATTATACATTGATGATAATTTCATCAATTTCTTCTCCACCCGGTTTGTAGACTGGTTGGAGAGCCAGTTCAGTGTAAGTACCGCCGAAAATCGTATCCTTGTGGGCAATGCTGCAGGTGGCGTATTTGCCACATATTTTGCCCTGAAACATCCCGATATCTTTGGAGGGGTCATCTCAAGTTCCGCCTCCTTCCAGTACCGTGGTCCGGACAACGGGGAGCCGGGATGGGTCATCCGAGAGTATGTGGAGAAAGAGAGACAGAATATCAGGTTCTACATCGACATCGGTACACTGGAACAGGATCCCGCAGTTGACAATGGGGGAAATAGCAATGTGATGTCATTTCATCGTCATTTTCGTGATGTGCTCAGGGCAAAGGGATACAGTGTCACCTATGAGGAATATGAGGGTGGGCACGATGTCAATTGCTGGAAGGCAAATCTTGCAGGGGCTATAATGAATATCTTTCCGGAGTAGAATGGATGTGATGGAGAGACCGATATCTTGTGAATCTAATGTTTGGAATTTCACGAAGACGAGACATGAAGTAGAGATGTCCTCACTGATTGATCAGATTCGTCTCAGTTTACTCACCCTGAGCGCACATAACCATAATATGACGAAAATTGAGGTTGTAAACAAACCTGAGAACCCTATTAGTCGACTTTCCACAACAGGTTCCACTTGGAGAGTGACATTATCGAAAATGTCTGCACTCCGAGTTTGGCTGATCAGACATATCGTGTTGAAAGTCTCGAATACGCCCTCAGAATGTGAAGTTTTGTTTGTGTAGAAGAGTTCACCATCCATCCCAAATGTTATGGATCTTTCCAGAAATGAAATCTCATAAGAATGCTGTTCTAGTGTACTTGTGACTCGGAGATAGACCACATCCAGCTCTTCAATCAATTCGTCCTCTTGAACATCAGGGTCAGGATAATACACCCAATCCATGAATGAACCATAAAAGACGAAGAAGTAACCTGGTGTATATGTCTGAGAAGAGTTATCTGAAGAAAACAAGTCCCTTCCAATTTGAAGTCCCCAGCCAGAGAAAGTGTCGTCACTATACCAATAGACCCAATTGGGGGCATTGTAGACATCTAAAGTCAATACAGTGAGGACATCTTGGTACTTTCTGCAGGCTTTCTGGTAGATCACTCCTGTGTCATCAATACGCCCATCCGATTTGAGCTCACCATCCTCAACATACCAGCCGTGATCTAGAGTTGGAATTGTAACGTATATGCCATCTTGTTGAGAGAGCTCTAAAGCGGATAATTCCCAATTTGTAAGAGAATCAGTTGAGAATGTTTCAGTCCAGCTGGCACTCACTGTAGGAATTGCTGTGAGGCTAAGAAGTAAAAAGAGAATAGGCAGGAATACAAATATTCTCAAATTACTATATTTATGATATGAAAACATCCTATTATAAGATCATAAGAGATATTTAAGTTGATTTGAAGAAATGTGATCTTTTAGGACCCAGGTAGTGTAAATTTTGGAAATTCTAAGAATCTTAGGAGGATGAAACTTTGCTTCTATGTTGGCTTGAAATCTTGAGGTGATAGACCCCCATAATCTCTACAGTGCATAGACCTCAATCAACTCTGAAGTGAATCAAGCACAAGAGCGATGAAGAGGTACTACAAAAAAATCAGAACTTATTACATAATTGTGTTGATATTAATTGCTACCGCACATGTGCCAACATCA
>JAEOUB010000054.1 GCA_016839545.1 Candidatus Kariarchaeota archaeon
ATGCCATCTAACATATTGTCTATTGTTTTGGGTCCAATTCCTTTCATTCCTGCTAGTTTTTCCTGGTTTATCGCCTCCTCTAATTTGTCGACAGAGTCAATGTCAAAGGTTTCATACAGGAGTTTGGCAGTTTTGGGACCAACGCCGTCTATACTCATAATTTCTCTGAGACCAGCCGGTGTTTTTTCTTGAAGTTTGATCAGAGCATCAACCTTGCCTGTCTCCACATATTCTTTGATCTTTGTTGCAATCGATTTTCCAATGCCATCCAAAGATAAGAGCTCCTTTTGGGAAAGCTCAGCAATATCTCTTTCAATTCCTTCCAGCGTTCTCACTGCTTTTTGATACGACCGTAGCTTGAATGTCTCTCCTGTTAGTTCGTGAATATATGTGAACTCTTTGATCATCTCAATGATCTTACGATTGGCAACCATGATCTATATTCCATGTTGAGGTAGTTGAAGATATTCATTGACCATATTTCTTGGTGATACAGGGTTATTCGATTAGCAGAAATCGATTCATCACCAACCAAGATTATATGTGGCATTCGAAATTGACTTCATGGATAAAACAATTCAGCGAATTTTGATTCTGGTCCTAATGTCACTTCTAGGACTCGGGATTGGTGCAGCAGGATCTGTGAATGGAGCTCTTGTAGGTGAAATTCCCGTCTTTGGACTGGTAATTCTTGTTGCATTTCTAATACAGGTCGTTGCTTTCTTCCCTGCATACCTACTTCATACTGAGAAATTCTATGATCTATCGGGAACGGTTACCTATACCCTGGGCACACTACTTGTGTACTTCACCGCACCTGAACCTGATCTTAGAACCACTATAATGGCTATCTTCATCCTTGTATGGACTTTACGTCTCGGGTATTTTCTGTTTCGTCGTGTCCTCAAAGCTGGTGAGGATACTCGTTTCAGAGAGATTGTCCACGATCCTCTTGGATATCTAGTTTACTGGGTCATACAAGGTCTGTGGGTATCACTCACTGCAGCTGCTGTCTGGACTGCAATGTCGTCTTCAGCACGGGTTGAACTCGAGGCTATAGGAATCATTGGGATCATTCTCTGGCTTGTTGGCTTTGGAATTGAGGTGGTGTCAGACAGCCAGAAAACGAAATTCAAGACTGATCCCGAAAACAAAGGGAAATTCATCAATGTTGGTCTCTGGAGTCGCAGTCGGCATCCCAATTATTTCGGAGAGATAGTACTCTGGATAGGAATGGCACTGATTGCATTACCCGTACTCTCAGGATTGCAATACATTACTCTCATCAGCCCAATATTTGTCATCATCCTCCTGACTCGGGTCAGTGGGATCCCAATACTGGAGAAACAAGGTGATGAGAGATGGGGTGGTCAAGAAGACTATGAGGAATACAAGAAAAATGTCCCTGTACTCATTCCTAAATTGTTTTAGAGTGTAACACCGAGACTCTGAAGCGACACAATAAACGAAAGTGGTACCCAAACAAGTGCCATGATCATACCTATCAGGCTGCCCAACTTTAATTTTCCAACTGATTCTCCATGTTCTCTTTCATAGCCTCTGATTACTGAGAATGCAATGAATGAGAAGGGAAACACGAAAAAGCCCCCGATGACACAGTACTTTATCAATCTACGTTCATCAGCTTTCTTGTCCTCAATGGGGAAATTCTGCCAGTCAGGGTTGTAGAATACCTCGTCAACTTTCAATCGTCCGATCTCATACCATTTCTTGTTTTCATCCTCGCTGGAGTAGGATGTCTGTTTCTTTACTCCAACAAGTCTGTTTGCAATTCCAGAGATCATCCATTCAAGAGAGCCAATATAGCCCTTTCTCTCCCATAGTCGCATGATAAGGTGGAAGAGGGTGAGTGCAATCAACAGGATTGCCCATGTGGCCAGCCAGGGTACTCTGATGTAGGGCTCGACACCCATCACACTTGTGACAATGAAATGAGCGATAAAGTAGATCCATTGAGCTGTATAGATGGAGAGGGCAATAAAACCGAATCTCCGGATGAACGTGGTACGCTTGGCGAAATTCTCAGCATTGCCTCTGTATTCACTAATCCTTATCGCGGTCATCACGATGAGCAATGCAGCTCCATTCAATGTCAGATATTGCCATATCCAGCCTCCCGCTGCCCCACGCTCTGCAACCCAGTCTCGGTGAGCGGCAAGTATTCGATACTGGTTCAGCATTGCATCAAGATCTCTCTCGTTGAGAATGTTGATCATGACAACCACAACTCCAATGAATCCCACAATGAAGAAGAAGAGACCCATCTTGAAGTATTTCGCAACAAATGACCTGTCAAATCCATCTTTGGGTTGTGTGATCTGAAGTCCAACGATACTGCCTACAAAGCTAGTAGCAAGATATGGAAAGATAGGTTCAACTGGTGCTGCAATTGGATTGATGAATGCGAACAGGACTAACTCATGCCATGGAGATTTGCCAATATAGGGCATATAGTAAGGCTGACCCGTCACTGGATTGATATCAAAGGGATAACCAGGGATCAGGGCAGAGAAGACATTCCATAGAATAGGTGTCAGGATCAGTACTATGACTGAGAGGATCCAGTAGGCTCTGATCATCTCGCCTGTCTGTGTTTTGATATCATATCTCTGAGACATAATGCCCTGCACTATGCCATTGATGATTATGGCCCATCCAATGGTATGTAATGTCTCTATCTCATAGCCTCTATACAGGGCTTTCTCATAGTTGATCTGAGATAGGTCATCAAGATTATTGAAAACATCTCCCAGCGGGGCGTGATATCCAATAGTAGATTCTGTTACCATTGCGAATATGACAATGAGAACACCTCCGATTACCTGCTTTATCATCACTGCAGATGCACCATGGCCCTTCTCGAGGTTCCTGCGCATCCCAATCATATTGCCAATTGCTGAGGTCATAAGAAAGAGACCTGCCAGACCTCCAATGAATGGAAGAACAAGGAGTGCTATCACATTGATTATTCCAACACTGTCAAGCTGTTCAACATAGTAATCAACGTCCAGAGTGTCTGAAATGGTGTGAAGGATAATCATTGCGAAAATGGCACTGCCTCTCAAGAAATCCACGGATGCATATCTTCGGTGTTTCTTGGTATCTGGTGCCTGTACGGACTCTGTCTCCATTATCAAGTGGGCTTGTGATGTCTATAAATAGATATTGTCATTTCAGTGGTTATACCTTGAATTCTTTGCCTTGAGATATTATTGATTAGCTTTTACCTTTCTTATGATTGCAATACAAGCACTTGCAAATATCCCAACGTGCAGACCAAACCCAGGGGACTCAGACGTGTCTGATGTCTCAGTTGTACTGGTTTCGGAAGTTATTGGGGACTCCACTAATTCCAGCACAAATTCGAAACCTTGCTCTCGGAGTGAGTAGTCAATTAGTATCCCAGTCTCAGCATCGTATGTGATCTCAAGAAAACTGCCACTACCGAAGAAATCGATGATTATGGTATCCTCAAATTCTGTAATCTCTGCACCTGGGAAGACAAGAGCAGCAAAATCTGCCATTCCCCCGACTGAACCATTTTCATATGTGAAACTGACAGGAAGCAGGAAAAGCCCTGGGTCGACTACAGCCTCAACTTCAGAGACCACTCCATTTTCAAAAATTGAGACTACAAAGAGAGGGTTGACTGTATCCTCGTCGACAAAAAGAAGATCTGCAACTATCTCAATTTCTATCTCTATGTCAGTCGTTTCAGTACTGTCAGTAACGGTACCCTCCCAGACAATAACGTTATCTCGGTCAAAACCTATATAGTAAAAAATTTCCGTGAGCTGTGCTTGGGGTGATCCAACAGCAACAGATGACTCTGTTAATTCTAGTGAGACCAGAGCTGATTGTGTATTTACCTCGTAACTGAGTAGTATTCCCGTGGTTTCATCATAGATGAGTCTGAGATATTCAACTCCCTGTACAATTTCAACAGTTACCAACCCATCATCGATCACGACGTCAAAATCTCCAAGATAGGCAAGTTCTGTGAGTATAAAATCGAGGTTTCCAGTGGTATTATCATCCAACCCTACTGCTACAGGCAAAATATAGATTAGTGGATCTAAACTTTCTACAGATTCTGTTTGCTGACCATCTTGATATGATGTAATTCTGAATAACGGATTGATAGTGTCTGCATCAATAGTTGGTGCGTCCTCCAAGATCTCTACGTCTGTTTGCACAGTTGCTGATATACTACTATCTGAGTACGTTCCCTCCCAGGACATAAAATCACCAGTTACAAATCCATCCCAGAAA
>JAEOUB010000496.1 GCA_016839545.1 Candidatus Kariarchaeota archaeon
AGGACTGCAACAGCTACATATCTTTCTGTTCTGTATCTTCACGGTCAACTGGGTACTGCAGTTTATTCTTGGAGATATTGTCAACCTGGCTGTGGAGTACCCGTTTCTTTTCCTTGGTCTTATTGTCATTGAGGTACCTATACTATCGGCTATTGATGCCCTTGTCAATGGCTTGGGATTTGTTGATGTGCTGCTGGAATTTGCCACATTGCCTTTCTCACTCTCACCTGATACCCCCTATTCCTCGCTCTCAATCATGGAACAGGCTCATGTCTTCACCTTTTTGCTGATGTGTCTCATCTGGATTCTTGGCTTGTCCTACTCACTCGTCAAGCTACTACGTGGATGAGCAAGAGAATTTGATAGGTATCTGGAAACTATCTTCGTGATCGTCGTGGGCCACTTCGTGAGCCACCTCGTGAGCCACCTCGTGAACCAGTTCTTCCACCCCGACTTCTACGACCCAGGCTCATGTCAAGTGTTGCAGCTGTGCGATCAAAGAGATATCTCGCACCCATGATCATCGCCGCCTCTCCACTGAGAAAAGCCCTGCCTATTCGTCTCTCGTACTCGAATTGATGGGGGACGAGGAAAGCATTGTAGCCATACAGTCCCTGATCATCATTGTGGAGGTCAATAATTGCATTGGATCCAATTTCATCGTAACTCTCTCTTCTGACACTGATGAACCACACAATACCAATCAGGGTCATGATCCCACCGATGATTGCCAGAACTGTACCTCCACCTGATGCTGTCAGGTAGAGAACTGCTCCTACAAGTAAGATCACGGCAGAAACGATGAGAAACAACTGTGATCTATTTTTTCTCATCTCCCAGTGTTCAAGAACATCTCTCTCACACATATATCCAGAACCCTCCTCCATATCATAGTAGAAGACCTCTCTTCGCACATTTCCGTTGGAATCTCTTCCCACAACTTCATTCTGAGCAAACCCATAGTAATAGTGGAACTGTTGTGCATTGCTGTCTCCACAGACCTCACAGACAGAACTCGTCTCATCAGCAGACATGGTTGAATTTTATAGAAGACCATTTTAAATCAATGTGTCGCAGTGCTGATTTTTACACTACAATGTGGCAGGACCTGGCAGCCTAGAACCACTCATCCGTGCGATTGATTAAGTATAGCCCACCATCGAGGTAAATTATATGACAGAGGATATGAACAAGACTGCAATGAATGCGGAAAAGGCATACGTATCAAACCCCACCCTCTACAATCTGGTATGGTACGGGCGTCGGGTCGGCTACACAGGTGATTTTGAGAGAGCCATCCAGATCTACACCGATGGGCTGGACAGATTTCCTGACGAGCCTGAGCTGCTCAGACACCGGGCACACCGCTACATCTCACTTCGACGGTATGATGATGCCATTGCTGACCTGATCAGAGCCAAAGCAGGGATACAGGGCAAGGAGGACAGGATCGAGGAGGATGGCATGCCCAATGCGAAGAATATCCCACTGAGTACCCTGCATTTCAATGTCTACTACCACCTGGGACTGGCATATTACCTGATGGGAGATTTTGAAAATGCATGGATTGAATATGAGAACTGTCTTGGGGTATCGACCAATGATGATTCTGTGATTGCCTGCACCTACTGGCTCTACCTCATCTCACGCAGGGTGACAGGACCCCCACGGTTCAGCACACCTGACGGATTTCCCGATATGGAGATCATCGAGAATTATGCTTACTATCACCTCTTGCAACTGTTTCTGGGTAGTATTGATGAGGCAGAGCTGAAAAACCGGATTGGCAACAGCCTCGATAAGGCAACCATACATTTTGGACTGGCAATGTACCACCACATCAACGGGAAGACTGAGCTGTGCAAGGAAATTCTAAGGAAAAATATCGAGGACAATCACCAATCGGCATTTGGCACACTGGCCTCTCAGGCTGAGCTGGATCGGATCTGATCACAGATCAAGTTTCAAAATCTGCTCTGTCAGGTTCTCAAATGCCTGCACCACATTCTCACCGGTTTTTGCACTGGTTCTCAGGAAGAACACGTCCCTGTCAAGCAGTTCGAGGAGCAGCTGCTTTGCCTCTTCAATACTGTCATCGACCACAACCCCATCAAGGTCATTCTTGTTGCCCAGCAGGACAATGGGAGGCCGATCAACATTGAGCGGATTACCTGACTTGTACTCCTCGATCCACCGCCTCATAGAGTTCAGAGTGGCAGGATTGGTCAGGTCAAACACCAGCAAAATACCGTGGGTGCCGGCATAATACAGCTTTCTGACCTGCTCGAAATTGGGCTGGCCACCAAGGTCCCAGATATTGAGGTTGATCCGCATGTCCTTGAAATCGAGCCGCTTGAAAGAGACGTCGGCCCCAATTGTCCACTGATGATCCTCCTGAAAGTGACTCCCCATGTAATTGCGTCGCAGACTGGTCTTCCCGACTTTGGCATCCCCGAGCAGTACTACCTTGTACTGTCTTGATTTCTGTTCCATGACCATTCAAGAGATAGGGGAGCTGCCATATTAACTTACAACATTGAGAATGGTGGATTGTCAACTATTGGGCTCGTCCATGAGTTCCCGTGCTTTGATCAGGTAGGTCAGGATGTCATCACGCCTGGGAGTCTGCTCGGAGTCCCGGTAGCTGTCTATCCAGGAGTCGATAAAACTGCGCAGTCCTGAGAAACTGCCCCGGGCCAGCTCAGGAGTGGCAGGAAGGGAGACATGCCGCTGCACGATCTTCCAGCCTTCGTCGAATTTTCTGAGCACTCCCGTGTCCCTCCAGTTGATCCTCGTCTGTGAATCACTGACTGCCAGTTCAATATCTGAGGCATACCACGCAATATCTCGGTGGATCTGCAGGTTGGTGATGGTTGCCTCCCGGGTATGACTCACATCACTGCTCTCCAGGATATCACTGATCTGTGTCCGAAGCTGCTCGAGGCTTGTGGTCTTCTCCTCGTACATGGCACTGATAACAAAAATTGAAGCATCATCTGCAAACTGGTCCATGACACTACCCTCATCCCGGGATGCAATGGCTTGATTCATATCGAAGATGACCTTCCTGATCTGGTCCTCGTCAGACATTACTGTGATGAAGATAGGGGATATTTATCGGTTGTCCCCATCAGGTTTGAAATATCTGTAACTTGGTGGGAATCTACGACGGATCTATTATCACGGTGCACCGGACGCTCGGGTAACGGCACAACGAGACTAGAGCTGCTCTCACACCTGCACCTCCAGCTCCTCTCCAGACAACCAGCGATGATTTCAGCCAATCTAGGTAATATGTATTCACCTACCTTTATCAACCCGGCACACTACTAGGTAAGTACACACAAGAGGTGACTGGATGAAGACGAAGACCGTACTGCAGAATCGACAGATCGATCCCAGGGCACTGATCATGGCCCTGCTGCAGGTCTACCTCCGTCTTCGAGGTCGGGTGAGAGAGCCAGATCTTCCTCAGAATGTGCAGCCGAATCCTGAGCATAAATATCCCCACCTTTTTGCCTTCGACACTGTCCTGTCAATCTCTGAAAAATCAAGGGATTATGATGTTTACACCCGGTAGCTCTTACACGAGGGTTTCACCGGATCTGACTGGTTGTTGTGTTACAAGGTATCGATTTTGACGTAGGCTCAGACTGCATCGTTGTCTCAATATCGAAATGTCAAGATACATATCAGGAATGATTTTTATACCAAGAAATTGTTACTGTAGAGCCGCAGAGATGGAATAGATGTCATTACTCTCAAGAATATTCGGTAGAAACAAGGTCAAGACTGCCACAGTCACTCTTGTCGGACCAAGTAAGGCAGGTAAGACGACCCTCGTCCGCTACATTGAGACGGGTCAAGAGGTTACAGATACCATCCACACCACGCTGGGAATAGACATAAGACGTACTCCTGTGGATATTGATGGCTGGAGCATCCGGGCCATAGATACCGGCGGTCAGGAACTCTACCAGCACACCTTCTGGGAACTGGCAATTGGACAGGCAGATTCAGTCATCTTTGTCATGGATTCCACAGTGAGACCCGAAAATAACAGGGAACTCTACGAGCTGACGCTGTCACAATTTCAGTACGCCATCGATATCATGCCCGAGGATATGCCTCTCCTTGTGCTACTCAACAAGCAGGATCTTGTGACTGCCAATCCCATGAAAACCGGTGAGGCAAGTGCGCTGTTCAACCGAGTGCTGTTTGATGGCCGCAATGCAGCCTATTACGGTATCTCTGCCAAGTATGGTACCGGGGTTGAGAATGCAATGTCGTGGCTTTTGGATAATATGTAATTGATAATTTCCAAGCATAGGTACGTAGATAATTATAGACAGAGGTACAGTATCACAGTATGAGTAAATCGAGTATTGTCTGTCCCTCCTGCAATACGGATAATGAAGTTGATGCGGAATTTTGTACCAACTGTGGCACTACGTTGAATGGTGTGGATGCCGCTTCCAAGACATCAGAATCTATCAGCTCCCGCGAGCAAAGGTTGGAGAGCTACCGGGAGTGGCTGAGATCAGTACCCTTCATTCTTGCTGCAGCTATCTTTCTACTTGCAATTGATCAGCTTACCTCACCTGGGATTACCTGGGCATACTGGCCTGTGGTACCTCTGATCCTGTTTGCACTGATTGCCCCCTACTTCTCCTACAAACTGGAACTGAGAACCTATGACTGAGGTAACCCTGAATCCCCCACTCAGCCTCCCGTTTCACACTATCGAACATTTTACCGGTATCTTCCGGTAGGTCGGTATTCAGCTAGTAATATATAGGTAAAGTCATCACTTTGCCTAATGGCATCACGACTAGTACTGCTGGCGCTACCACTGCTTCTGCTGGTGAGCTCCTCGTCCGCTGTGACAATTGATCAGGCAATTGGACCAATCAGATCTGTCACCTATGGCGACGACTGGGGCACTGCACCACTCGACTATTTCAAATGGGAGGTCAGCTCCTATGACGATTCTCACGGGTTCTTTGCACCTTTCTTGGTGCCCGTTGATGATGGAGGTGTACTGGAACTCACTCCTGCCAATATGAGCCAGGAGATACCTGCAGATTCATCCGATCTGACACCTTACAGAGAATTGCTCTACAACGGTGCAGCTGCAGATGAGCTGCTGGCAAACATTGCCGTTCAGGTGATGCTGCTCATTCCTGATGAGGTGGAGCTGAAGAATGGCTCTATTTACACCCAAGCCGACGCTGTCGAGTATCTTATGGGCGACTTCATCCCCAACTTTATGCTTGCAATAGGCGATGTTGCCGATGCCACATATACCGTGGGAGAGAATTTCTACAATTTTGAGGCTTCTTCCGAGGATTATTTCTTCTTCCTGACCTACTTCACCAATGGCGTACTCTACGAGCTTCTGTTCGAGG
>JAEOUB010000497.1 GCA_016839545.1 Candidatus Kariarchaeota archaeon
CTGACTACCTGTGCCTCAGGTGTTTTCTGATCAAAATAGATAATCATTGCTAGTCCCAAAATGGTACTGATAGCCACCACGGCAATTACCCGTTTTGCAGCAGGATCCATACTCAGGGATGAATTAGAAATGCTATAAGGTTGGGTATTGAACCATCTGCCCCAGCACTCAGATCGCGCTCTTTCATTTCGTGTTATAGAAATCGCGCAAATACTCGGGCACTAACATTTTATGTAAACTAGCTTTCGTTAGATGTAGATGGAGGTCTCAGAGTTTCACTCAGCACATGCTGTTGTAGAGGCAAATTCTCAAGGTGAGATCACCTCTATCAACGATATTGCAGCTTCAATTTTTGGACCTCCATCTGCAGTACTCGGAAAATCTATCAACGAGCTTGGTCTGTTTCTCAATACCACTCAACCCGAGCCTTATCCTCTGACATTTGACTATGTTATCAATTCCTACCATCCAGAATTGATGGTGTACCATGAAGAACCAACCAAGGTCTACCGTTTGATGTATGGGGTATTACACGCGGACTCGCCAGTCTTCACTATCTTTCTTATTCCCTCCAAGGATCTGCAAATTGACATTGCAGAGGAGCAGTACAAGAATCTGATGGATGTAGCTCCTGTGGGTGTGATTATCATTCGTGACAGCATGATTCTGTATGTCAACCAGAAGATCCTGGAAATCTATGGGTATCATGAGCCAGAAGAACTCAAAGGAAAGATGGTAGAGATCCTTCAGCCTGAGTCACGACGTGAAAACCTCAAGAGGCGTGGCACCCTCAGGGAGACCGGATCCGAACTCGTGCCTCAAACAGAGAGGTACAAGACCATAGGACTACGATCTGATGGCAAAATTATCGATATTGAGATAGATGTGACGCGTGTCATCATTCCTTCAGGACCTGCAACCATGGCATATATTCGGGATCTCACAACGGAGAATCGATTGCGATCCATGCTGGCACAGAACCTCTCATTCCCATTTGCACTGGGTATGATGACAGATCTCGGTCCACAAATCACATACCGTGATTTTCTATCGTTTCCCTGCGATTTCGATGGTGATCTGGATACGTTCCTCCTCAATACAATTGTTGGTACCATATCCAATATAGGCAGAGGAAGTACCTATAGTACTGGCATCTCTCAGCTGCCCTCCGGTATCTGTGAGAATGTTCAGATGATTGTCTTCTCCTTCAGACTTTCAGACCCTACCGCTGTGGATTCAAGACTGCTTGATGGATACTTCCAGTTCCTGTTTTTTGTGCCGCGTCCTGCATTGGAGTTCAATCCCAATTTACTGGAAATGGAAGAGGTTTTTCAAAAACACGTTTCTCAACTTGATAGCTCCTCAGATCTGACCGATGAATTCATACAAGAACTGAAAAGAGAACTGATTTCATTCCTCGTTCGATAATACGAAATATTATACTACACTGTCTGCTAGTACAAATATTGGACACTATGTACAAATTTTGAACACAGTATATTATAAACCTGAATGAGAAATAATGTCGAGGTTCATACCTCTGGTGACAACATGGTAACCAATATTTCCTCTCAAACCTCCACAAAAACCAAAATATCCTTTAGCCTGTCTGGAGTGATAGCCTGGATCAAATCCAAGTTCCAGCCTGATATTCCTGAACCGGAGCCCTACTTCACTTCAAAAGCCTACGAAGCACACTTGATCCACAAGGCCGCTCGTGAGAATATTGAACGGATGAAGGATGCAGCATACTTCCCCCCCTACTAGGACCTGGTGGACCAAGACCTCATTTTTTTTAAATCAAGGGCAGATCGTTATCTGTTTTGAATTCTCATCGCTTTCAAACAATTTTGAAGTAAGACGGCACGTGTCATAGGACCCACACCTCCTGGAACGGGCGTGATTTTAGAAGCCTTCAACTTGACCTGCTCAAAATCTACATCCCCCACAAGTTTGCCATCCACGCGGTTGATTCCCACATCTATGACCACAGCACCATCAGACACCATATCTGCAGTGACCATATTGGGTCTTCCTGCAGCAACTACTAGAATCTCAGCTCCTCTGCAGACCTGATCTAGATCCTTAGTGCGGCTGTGGCACAGGGTAACCGTGGCGTTTGCCTGTTCCAGCATACGTGCCACTGGTTTTCCTACCAGGTTAGATCTTCCAATTACCACTGCTCTCTTGCCAGAAGTGTCTACATCATATCTTCGGAGTAATTCCATTACTCCACTTGGTGTGCAGGGTCGCAATCCATCCTTCTTATTGTGAAGTCGACCCACATTAACATCATGAAGCCCATCAACATCCTTGTCGGGATTGATCAGATCGAGGGCCCGAGCCTCATCAAGATGATCAGGGATAGGTAGTTGGAGCAAGATACCATGGACGGTCTCATCCCGGTTGAGTTGAGTAATAATTCGTTCCAGCTCCTCTTGGCTGGTGTTGGCAGGTTTGCGAATCACCGACCCCTCCATACCAATCTCGGTAGCATCACGTTCCTTCATCCCGACATAAACTTTCGAGGCTGCATCATCTCCAACGAGAACGACTACCAGCTTGGGCTTGGTCTCCATTGCTGCGATTTCTTCTTTCAACTCTTCTCTGATGCTGGCAGCAACAGCCTTTCCATCGATGAGTTCCATGTGCTACGGTTCCGGTATCGTATTGAATAGTTTCCCATGCTGAACTAGGATATTGCTGAGCCTGTATCAATATTGGGGAAAAAGAACGGCTGGTTTGAACTCGGTGTGATCATCCCCGTGAGGAGGGTCATGATGAGTGACCCGATCACCAGGTCTCACCCGCAACGCGGCCAGCCGTATGCTGCGCATTACTCTGTTTACTATGTATCTTTGCAAATGGATGAGAATGGGTGCAAGGTCAAGACCTGGGATTGACTATATTTGAAAAATTTCCATATTTATTGGAATAATGTTAGATAATATCTAATCATACATGTAGGAGGTGAGTGCCAGTTCAATCTCCTCTCGGCTGTAGCCCTGGTAGCTATGGCGGTCAGTCAGATCATGATAGGAAACCACCACTAGCATGCAATCTGTATAGGAGTACAGAAGTGCCTTGCTACCGAATTCGGTGGTTCGTTCATAGATCAGAGCCACGTCCAGACCCAAGTCAAGGTAGAACTCCACGTTCTCACCAGCTGGGGTAAGGGCAAACACAGTGTGTCCAATAGTATTCAACTCTTTCAATCGATCAGAGGCCGAAAGAGCTTCTATTGCCTTCAGACCCTGATCAAGTAGTTCCATGTAGTGTGTATCTGAAAGCATGGTGATTCATAACGCGCTCAAGTACATATAAAGGTGTGCGAATATGATTCGAATTATATTGCACATTATTTCGAAAATATCGAATAATTTTCAGTTCAGGCTAGTCGCGATCGTATCTGTTCCACTGCATCTGCGGCGGCGGCTCTTAGTTCAAGATTGGGATCAGTCTCAGATACTCGGGTCAAAACTCTCAGCTCCATAATATCCCTACCCCAGATTCCCAGCTTCCTTGCAGCCTGGATTCGTAATTCTTCCAATGGGTTACTGATGACATCCCTGACCAGGTCACTGACCAGGTGGTTTACCAACTGATCAGCCAGCCGATTTTCCTGGTACCTGATCTGGTAAGTTGTCGATTGCTCGGTATAGCTGAGAAGCGTGTGTTCAAATGTCTGAGTGTAGGTCTGCGTAACCATACGCAAAAAGTAGGTGGAGCTAGTATATAATGTTCAACGCAGTATGTTGAAAGTGTATAAGTGTACCTCAGCCGTTCATGGGTGATAATTTTGCTATGTTTTTAGAATTGCGTATAACTGGATTCAGACTGAACCTCAATCAATCAGCGATACTGGTTTGGCATGGTAATAGGTGGTTCCATCATGCCTGTTCTTTGTCAGGAGGCCTCGATGTACGAAGTTCTCAAGTACCTCGGTCAACTCCTGAGTATTGCGTTTATTCATTTTCTTGGCCAGTGTTTCAACTGAAACATGCTCTGCCACGCTCTCTTCCTGACAGGCGATATATGCCATGGCCACATCTAGCTCAAGACCATCAAGCTTTGACCGAGCTTCGAAAGAGAGCAGAGATTTCACATTATTCTCAATCTCTGAGATGAATGACTCAAGTGCCTTGTTAATAAAACCCGGAATATCATAGATCCGGTAATTGAGCTTGACAAAATCAAAGTCCATGAGTTGTCTGATCTTTTGCCAGTACCCCTCTTCCAATTTGAATTCAGATGCTTTTGCTGCTTCCATCAGTGCAAACCGAATGACCTCACTGTCAAATTTCAGCTTCCGCTCATCTTTGATCTCATTGAAAAATTGGAGATGTTCCCCATCTATTACTACCCGGAGTGATTTTTGTTCTTCAGCCAAAAGCGTCCCCTTTTGCATAGGTCTATGAAACAAATTTATAACATTTCGTCAATACTCTAATTATCTGCCATGATTATGGCATAACCTAGGCCAAAATGGCAACAGAGGTAGGTAAAATGAGAATTCTGATGACTCATAGTTTCAAAGGTGGAAGTGGCAAGACAATTTTCTCTGCAAATATTGCCAAGATTCTTGCACAACAGGGTAGTAAAGTCCTCTTAATTGAGACTGATTTTGGTATGCCCGCATTCTATTCTATCTTCACAGATCTTAAGCCTGATATTTATCTGAATGATTTTCTTGCCGAACGGCAGTCAGATCTCAAACAATTCATCTATTCTTCAACAACTATACCCGGCCTCGATTTTATCTTTGCTGACGAGGTGTATGATCCCACACACAAGGTGTTTGGACGTGATCAGCACTGGTTTCAGCAATCAAAGGTGCAATTGGAACGGGCACTTGCAACATTGGACTATGACTACGTAATCTTTGATACAACACCAGGTACATCACTTTTTGTGATCAACCTGTTGCTGATCACCCATGAGGTCTATCTCCTCCTCCGATCTGATACCCAGTCTATACAGGGAACAAAGAACCTGATTGACCGAATCTACAAGCGGACTATTGATCTAGGCAGAAATGTTGACCTACATCTGGTAATTAATCAGATCCCCCAAGTAGAGGAGATGGGATCACTACTGGATGAAATTTCAAAGTCATTCAAGTACACCTACCCCTTTGTGGACAAAGTTGCCACGGTGAAGTATGAGCATGCGACGAGTTACCTTACTGCTATCAATCAGTTCCTGCTTCC
>JAEOUB010000498.1 GCA_016839545.1 Candidatus Kariarchaeota archaeon
AGCAGAATCTCCCACTACAGTCTTGTAGAGGTTCCATGCTGCCATCCAGATACCCACCAGTGCCAGCAGAGCGAAGGGGATGGAGAGCCAGGTATAGACACCAAGTCCGGGGGAAGAGGTGAAGCTACGACGCAGCCCACCTTGGATGCCCTGTAAGAACCACATGTGCACCATACCAATGACGCCGATATACTTGAACCACATAGCACGGTTACCCATCTCCACAGAATAGATCTCCTTACCGGAGTAATCCTGGATCAGGAAATAGGCGGCACCAAAGATCATCATCGTGATATTCAGCAGTGCCATCGTATGGAAGTGTGCCACAACCCACAGGGTATTGTGGATAAAAGTATTCAGCAGAATGGTGGCATTGACCACACCCGACATACCAGCAAGGAGCCAGCCCAGTGCTGCAAGATAGAGATATTTCACAGGCAAGTCCCACTCAAACTTCCGGGCATAGAGCGTCCCGAAGATCACAAAGAGGCTCGATACCGAGGGCAGAGTGATTGTGTAGGTGAGTAGTTGTTGGCTGATTTGGATGGGCAGCGGCTGCACGATGTCTTGATACATATGGTGCGATCCTATGATGTTCTGAATGATGAACGCCACGGCCCAGGTGATCTTGGTGATCTGCTCACCGACAATGTTGGACTTGGTGATCCGCATTGCCATGTAGTAGGCCATACCAGCCACTGGGAATAACAGAGCGTACACCACAGGATGACCGAACCACCACAGCACGTTCTTGGCAACGATGGCATCAATTCCCTCGGGACCAGCACCGGTCAGGCTCTTGAAGAGGAAGATCAGCAGCAGGACAGCAAAGGGGACGGTTGCAATGATCATACCGATGGCATTGACAGCAATAGGAACGACAGGTGTGGGCACCTTATAGCCATCCTTGGGCTTGGGCTTGAATGCTTCGAAACCTAGGGCTGCAATGAAGGAGTGACCTGCCTTTCTGATGGTCAGAATGACCTCAAGGTTGGCCAGGATAATACCCAGACCGGCAAAGATCACACCCAGGGTCCACATGGAAGTTGCCCATGATTCCCAGTAGCCGAAGAAGATAATGGGGAAGAGGAAGACCCAGGAACCACCAAAGTTACCGAAGAGGGTGGCGATGATGATCAGAGCGAACCCGATGACAAACAGGACGTAGGAGATCCGTGCATAGCGTGGATTGGCAAGCCCGGTGTCAAGCGAATGGGTCAGGATGTAGAAGACCATACCCAGACAGACGAAAACACCCCAGCCGACAAATGCTGCCATTCCGTGCAGGGTCATCAGTGTATACCAGACCTTGGGGGCTGAGGAGATATTACCGTATTCCAGTACTCCTGTCTGTGCAAAACGGTTGAGAAAACCGAGCAGGGTGGCAATGATCAGAATGGTCAGACCAGTGGAGAAGTAGACCATGGAGATGTCTCGGGCCTCACTGAGATGGGGGCGATTCGCCTTCTCCATCACGACAGATGCCTCGCTCATCAGGAACCAGCCTCCACAGTGAATGCGGCATACATCAGATGATGGACGCTTCCACAGTACTCTGCACAGCGTATCGAATAGTCACCGGTGGTGGTGAAGGTGAATGCCACCCTGGTAACATAATCAGGGACAATCTGTGCCTGTGTCAGCAGCACGTTGTTGTCATCATAGATGGTAAACCCATGTGTGGTATCTGCACTCTCCAGCAGGAAAATATAGCGGACACCAGTCTGCAGAGTGATACAGCTACCTGATGGTTGATCAGTCAGATCACAGTTGAGACCGTCTATTGTCCACAGGAACTGTGAGGCGACCACCTCTACTTCCACACCCTCATCATTGACATTGTAGTGGACCAGTGTGTTCTGACCCATGAAGATGGGAAGTATGAGTGTCAGAATAGCAGCCAAAATCAGGAGACCAATGACGATCTTGAAGAGTTTAGGCTCGAATTCCTCCAGCCTCTCAATCTCTTCAGCTGTTTTCTCTGTCTTAGCCCTCTTGGCCACCCAGATAAAGAATAGTGCAATACTGGTGAGCCAGAAGGTTTCCCAGGCTAGCAAGAAGAACCGGGCGGAGTTGAGTCGACCAAACTCATGGTCAAACGGGATCCCAGCACCAAGTCGCAAGCTACCCTCGATAAATAATTGATAGATCAATCCGATAACACCGACAACAGTCACACCGATGATGGTGTATCGTCCAAGTTCTTTAAATTCCATACAGTTAACCCTGTGAATCGAATTTCACGGCATAGGTATAAAAAAGATAGCTTGCCTTGGATGATAACAATTCGATAGCAAAAAAACATTAAGCGATAAACCATCCATTCGGAGATATGAAATGAAACAATCTGATTTCTGTTCGATAGTTCAAAACCAACAGGGCGTTCTTTCAAGCATATATGACCGGTTTTTCACACTTCTGTTATACAAAAAATTTTCTGACGAAAACTGGATTGGATACCCCGAGTTCGGGTGATGGAGATGATGTTCGCTAAAATTACGGCTCAGTTTACTCCTCGGGTTCCTCTTCGGGTTTCTCCACGGGTTTGATCTCGATCTCACCAATACGGTTACCTTCCTGGCTAATAATTTTGAAATGCAGGTCCTCATCTGAGGTCTCCATACCCACCTCGGGGATCTGCGACTCAAACAGTTCTAGGACATATCCTGCCAACGTTGAGGAATCATCAGAGGTGATCACCGTCCCGAATTCTTCCTCAGCCAGGCTGTTGAATGCATCTATGGCTACCAGACCACCGGCAATTATACTGCCGTTGGACACTTGCAATGCGGCATTGGACTCATCCGAGTCAAATTCATCCACAATAGGCCCCACGATAAATTCCAGGATATCCTCTATCGTGACAATACCCTCCACACTTCCGTACTCGTCCACAATCACTGCCATCTGGGTCTTCTTCAACTGCATCTCCTTGAGTAAGTCATCCAATGACTTACCCTCGTGCACCGTAATCACACCTCGTAACACGGAGGACAGCAGGAATTTGCCGTCACTGCCACCATTGGCAAAGATCAGGACATCCTTAACGTGAATAAACCCGATAATATTATCCAGATCATCCTCGTAGATGGGAATTCGGCTGTAGCCACTATCAATAGAGAGTTGGAATATATCATCAACCGTACAATCACTTGGTAGTGCAACAAGATCAATACGTGGCGTCAATATTGATTTCACATTGGAATCTGTAAAGTCCAATATGTTGAAAATCAACTTAGACTCGTAGGGCTCCATGTGACCCTTTGCAATCGAATCACGGATAATCACCTTCAGCTCATCCTCTGTATAGCTCGAGTGATGCTCGTCAGGGGATGGCTCGATACCAAAGCGTCTCAAGATAAAATTTGATGAAGCCACGAAGAAATCAAGCAACCAGCTCGTACTTCGCATAAACCAGTACAGGGGTTCTGCACAGATCAGGGCAGTCCGGGTCGCAAACTGGATAGATACTGACTTGGGGGCAAGTTCTCCTAGTACCACGTGCAGGAATGTAATGACAAGGTAACC
>JAEOUB010000499.1 GCA_016839545.1 Candidatus Kariarchaeota archaeon
GCACAGGCACAGGTCTCTAACCAGATTCCCTCATGGAGAGAACTCATCGTCTCTGGTATTATTGTCCTGATTATGTCTTGGCTGGTACCTCAGATCAGTGTAGGAGAAGCAACTCTTGCCGGAGGTTCTGGATCTGGGTTCAATCATTTCACACCCGACATGCAGACTTGGACTTTCGTTGGTACAGTAATCGGACTTATTCTTTTCAGTCTCTATTTGATCTACTCAACTCCATCTGCTTCTGAAGAATAATCGATTCCATTTGGACGATGACCCTAATCAAAGTGATACCTTATTCCTTTAATACAAGAGGATAATATCTCTTCTTAGAGAAAAACAAACCCGTTAGCTAAATGCGTACGTATCAAGGATTTTAGAGCACGGGTTGGTTCGAAGAGGTTACTAAATTGAGTATGGATAGACGTTCCGGAGATCGCTCAGAGAGGGTGGATCTTGGAAAATTCACATTAGTAAGATACAGTTCCCATGGAAAAAGATTCGAAATGGTAGTAAACCCTGAACCCGCATTCCTGTTTACACAGGGTGAGGATGTCGATATTGATGACGTCGTAGAGGGAGGTTATATCATCTTTGAGAACTTTTCCCGTGGTTTGAAGGCAACTGACGATGATCTTGCTGAGGTGTTCGGCACCTCTGAAGATCGTGAGGTAGCCAAGCTCATGCTAAAGAAAGGAGAATTGCAGCTCACTCAAGAACAGAGAAGAGCATTTGTACAGGAGAAACGTGACGAGATTCTCGATTACCTGGAAAAACATGCAGTAAATCCCAACACCAAATCGCCCCAACCTAGACAACGCATCGACAATGCAATGGATGCCGCAGGTGTCATTATCAACAAAGACGAAGACACCAAGGCACAGGTCGATCGGATCATCAGACAGCTTACCTCAACTTTGCCACTGTCACTAGAGAGTGCGACAGTTGAGTTTGTCGTAGCACCAAAAGATACAGGTCCGCTCTATGGCTTCCTTCAGGGAGCTGGAGAACCCATCAACGAGAATTGGGGGGGAGATGGAACTCTGACTATGATTGTTCGTGTTCCTTCTGGTCTGGTCGCAGGACTTCTAGAAGAAGTAAGTGACAAGTCTAAAGGTCGTGTACGAGCAACTGTCATTGACAGGTCTGGCTAGAAACGTGGTTTTTCTACAGGAGTTATAATTATGACACTATTAATTGAAGACGACAGTATTGTCGTCCCAGGTGAACTCATTGCCGAGGGAGAGTATGAACGAGGCAGTGGAGTGGTACAAGAAGGAGACAAGTTCTATGCCTCTATGGTTGGAGTCTTCTTTATCAAGGATGATAATCTCCGAGTCCGCCCTCTGAAGGGAAGATATATTCCCAAAGTTGGAGACAAAGTTATCGGATTCATCAAGGATGTCAACCTAACAAGCTGGATTGTAAATATGCGAGGACCCTATGACGGTGTTCTCCTAGCATCAAATGCAATCAAAGGAAGATTTGATCCGATCAAAGACGATGCTCGACGCATCTACGATGTCGGAGACGTGGTATTGGCAGAGGTGGTCTCATTTGACCGTACTCGAGATCCCATGTTGTCTACCAACTTTCCACGCCTTGGGAAACTAAGTGGCGGGAGAGTCCTTGAAGTCAGTCCCAATCATATCCCACGAGTGATCGGTAAGAAGGGAGCTATGGTGAATATGATCAAAAACGCAACCAATTCGAAAATTACGGTATCCCAAAATGGCCGAATATGGATTGAGACTGAGAAAAAGGAAGACCAGGACAAGGTGATCGAGGTAATCAGAAGAATTACCCGAGAGGCCCATACCAGTGGTCTTACCGACCGTATTCAGGCGTACCTGAATGAAAACTAGGAGTGTTACACATGACTGAAGAATTTATTCGACCCGATGGAAGAGGTCGCAAAGTATTACGGAATTTAACCGTTGAAGTGGGTGTTCTCGATCGAGCCGACGGGTCCTCGAGAGTCCATTTAGGAAAAAACATCGCTATGGCTACTGTGTTCGGACCACGAGAGATGCATCCAAAACATGCAGCACAGTCCGATCGTGCAGTGATGAGAGTAAACTATAGAATGGCAACATTCTCTGTGGATGATTACAAGAGACCATTCCCCTCCCGTAGGGAGAAAGAGATCTCCAAGGTCCTTTCTGAGGCATATGACTCTGTGGTTCTCACAGGCAACTGGCCAAGGTCTGTAATAGACGTCCACGTGGAACTTTTCCAATCTGACGGAGGTACTCGTACAGCCGCTGCTATTGCAATCACTGCCGCGTTGGCAGATGCTGGATTACCCATGAGAGATCTCACTGGTGGTATCGCCAGTGGTCTCTATGAAGACCATGTCTGTCTTGACCTCACTGGTCATGAGGATATGAAAGGAGAGGGAGATATGCCAATTCTATACTCACCAGCACTTGATGAGGTATCTCTATTTCAGTTAGATGGAAAATTCACCTTTGATCAGTTCAAAGAGGCATTCTATACCTCTATAGACGGTGTCAAAGAGATTGTGGAAATCATCAAAGGAGCTCTCAAGGATAAGTATCTCAGCGTCCGAGAGGAGTATGGTGTTGATGATAGTGATGATGACGAGGAAGAAGTCCAAGCCCATCTAGAAACAACTGAAGAACCTGAGGTAATTGATGAAGGTCGTGAAATCGATATCGAGGAGATAGATCTCTCAACTTCATCATTTGTTGTGGGAACTGTAAAGCCTGTGACTGAAGAAGCTAAAACACAGGAGCCACCGGCACCTGCTGCAGCGGCTGTTGAAGAGGTTACAGAACCCGAAGCAGAAGAGATAGTTGAATCAATCCACGTAGACGATTTCGAGAAAGAGGAATCTAGTGAACCTGAGGAAGTTGCTTCCGAAGCTGATGATGAGGTTCTTGTCGATTTCAAAGAAGACGATGAGATTAGTTCCACCTGGTTTGCAAAGCCTGGTGCTGAACTCAAACCTATGCCTGCAAATGAGACTGTAGACGATGAAGATGAGACTGAAAACGTTATGCGTGACATTGAGTATACAATGGAGGATGAAGAATAATGTCAGATTTTGAGTATATTGTGAACTCTATTGAGAAGAATCACATTGTCAACTTACTTGACAGTGACAGACGCCTTGATGGACGTCGAAAGAACGATATCCGTGACATCAAGATTGAGACCAACATCATCGATAAGGCCAATGGGTCTGCTATCGTTCAGATTGGTCAGACAAAGGTAATTGCCGGAGTAAAGGCACAGTTCGGAACGCCATGGTCAGATCAACCCAAAAAGGGATCTCTCTTCATTGGATTTGAGACCACTCCACTCAGTGCTCCTGAGTACCGTGCAGGGCCCCCACAACCTGATGCAATTGAGCTTGCCAGAGTGACTGATCGTCTTATCCGTGAATCCGGGGTGGTTGACCTTGAAAAACTCTGTATTATTGAAGGTGAGAAAGTCTGGCAACTTAACATCGATATCTATGCACTGGATGATTTTGGTAATCTTTTCGATGCAGCTGCCCTAGGTGCATTTGCTGCATTAGCAACTACCAAACTTCCTGATATCCAGATCGTAGATGGTGAGGTTGAGAAACTTGAGACTTCATCTCCATTGGGTCTTACCAATTTCCCCATCAGTATTACTACATACAAGATCAACGAAGAGCTTCTTGTAGATGCTGAACTTCGAGAGGAACAGATTTCAGATGCTCGTATCACATTTGGTTTGACTGAGGATCATATTGTATCCGGTCAGAAAGGTGGTTCTGGAGCTTTCAAATCTGAGGAGATCATTGATATCCTTCGAAACTCAATTAAGCTCGCCTCAGAGGTACGAGCCAAGGTTTCAGAACAAATCCCCGATTTGACCTTTGCAGGCGAATAATACCACTCTATTAATTTGAATTTCTTCAAAGCAAACTAAATCAAATATTATAAACCATTAAACTGAGAACCATTACAGGTAATTCTAGATGACAAGACGCACTAAGAAAGTCAAAAGTACAGGTCGTTATGGTACACGCTACGGATCTAGGCTTCGTAAGCGTATTCGAGAGATTGATGCAACTTCAAAGGTTGCACATCGATGTCCTAGATGCCGTGTGTATGCTGTACGTAAGCAGTCGGTCGGTATCTGGAGCTGTCGAAAATGCAATCACACCTTCTCTGGGGGTGCTTGGCAACCACAGACCAATTCTGGTCGTAGAGCAATTGGTTCCATACGTCAGATTGAAGAACGACGTTATGAGGAATAGATGATATATGGACCAACAGGGTCCCCGAGTATTAATCACAACCTCGAATAACCCCTCAGAACAGGCACGACGTTTTGCCAAGGTACTCAATCATATATTACCGGGGTCGAGACTTGTCAATCGTGGTAATCAAAGTATTTCTGCCCTACACCAGAGAGCACTTGAAGAGATCTATGACTATATCTACATCATCCACTCCAAACATAACAGGGTAGATCGTCTCATTGTGCTCAAAACCTATCTAGATAAGCTTCTTCCAGAGGGGAAAATCTTGAAGATCAATCAGTTCATTGATCACAAAGTTCTGGGATTTCATAAACTACCTGAAAAAGGTCCACTTTCAACTTCTCTGGAAGTAAGACAGCTCAATCCTGAGCTTATGGATTACCTTGAGACGTATTTTGGAGTTATCTATGGTGAAAAACTCCCGCTTTGGTTAGCTGTTGACCCTAGTGAGCATCGGCATACAGCATATGTGGTAATGATCGACGCAATGACTCAGAAGAAATTCTTTTACGCAGAGCTTCAATTGCTCAATGAGGGATACCATGAACACTATCTCAATTAACCTGGATGTACCTTCTGAACAACTGAAGCGTACTCTTTTGCATACCTTGGAAGTTGAGATGGAGGCAACCAAATCTGAACGAGGAGAAGCTTCGATTGAGATATCTGACACAGGACTGTTGATCCACATCATGGCTACTGATCTAGTTGCAACCCGCGCTATCACGAATTCCATTCTCAGGCTTCTACAAACAAGTGTAGACGTGGCTGAGACTATTGCATCAAGAGATTAGAGATAGATATCCAAAGGTTGTTAAAGTGGAGTTAACTACGGTGGTAGGAGATAATCGTGTCATACACACCT
Organism: Candidatus Kariarchaeota archaeon; assembly: GCA_016839545.1. GTDB lineage: Archaea > Asgardarchaeota > Heimdallarchaeia > Heimdallarchaeales > Kariarchaeaceae > Kariarchaeum. The sequence goes on from JAEOUB010000499.1 coordinate 5,127, forward strand.
GAACAGCAACAGGAAATTCAGAAATTCAACCAGTTGCGACAAAATCTAGAATCCCTCACCCGAAGCAAGATCCAGATGGAAAGTCGGGTATCAGAATTGAAGATTACGCAGGAAGAGATCAAAGGCCTAGATGATGATATGGAGGTCTACAAAACAGTAGGTCAGCTTCTTTTGAAGACATCCATGGCAAAAGCCAAGGAGGATGTCAACACAGAACTAGACGAGCTAGAGCCTAAGATCATCGGTCTTAAATCACAGGTAGAGAAATTCGAAGAACGCGTCAGAGAGGCAGAGAAGCGTCTCCGAGAGTCCATCCAGTAATGGTGGGTAAACTGTACAAGGCTTTCATTGATTATTTACAATCACTACCCCCTACTCAATTTGTAATACTTCTCCATCATAATGCCGATCCTGATGCTATATGTGCAGCAGAAGTGTATGGGCAAATGTTTTTGAGAATGAATAAGAAGCATTCCTACAAGATCTACAGTGACGATGTCAATCAAACGGCCACCCGGATCATGAAGGAGTTCAATATCTCAGTGTTAGAGACTGAAATCGAATTCAATGGGGGATCCACATGTTTTGTCACTGTGGACACCGCAAATGTCTCCCAGTTGGGCAAATACGCACCGATGGTTTCTGACCGCGACATTGGTCTCTTAGTGATTGACCATCATGATACATCAGAATTGGCTGACGAAGCTGATGCAAGTATTGTTGATACCTCTAGCTCATCAACCTGTGTTTTGGCAGACAAGACTTTACAAGCCGCAGACATAACTCCCAATGCCAGAATGGCCACTTTGATCCTATCAGGGCATATGTACGATTCACGAAGAATGCTCTATGGCACAACATCAGAGATCATGAAGCGTTTCGGTGAGTTGATCGATCTGGGTGGAGATTTTGAAAAGGCAAATGAGCTACTTCAGGCCACAATGAGTATAGGTGAGAGGATTGCCAGGTTCAAAGCCTCTCAAAGGCTGAAGTACCATGTTTTCAATGATTTCCTTGTCGTCACATCTAAGGTTGGTGCATTCGAGGCATCAGTAGCAAGAAGTTACATTGGCATGGGTGCGGATATTGCACTCGTTCTAGCTCCCAAGGGCAAGGAACTAAGAGGCTCTGCACGATGTAACCTAAACATCAATATCGGGGAGGTAATGTCTGAACTGGCAACTGAGTTTGGAGGCACTGGAGGAGGTCATGCGGCTGCCGCAGGGTTCAATATATCACCAGTCCCATCAAACGATATACAAAAACAGATTCAATCCCGATTCATTAATTTAGTAAAAACTCGTCTCAGTCAAGAAACCAGTTAGGGCTCTCATCATTTTCCTGTGCAAAAGCCAATTGAGTGCTGAACAGGAGTGAAGGTTCAATTATTGAGTACCCCAATTTATCCGCCACGATCTCAATGATAATTTCCCAATCCGGACTCTCTAGACTTACTGGATTGGAAAACAGGGTAGCCACGGCTTTAATGAGATCCATTGACCGTACAGGGTTGTGTCTTTTAGTGACACTAACTCTGAAACTCCCTTCACGCTCTATACTCAGCTTCTTGATCGATTCTACAAGTGTATCAACTGTTGCCAAATGATCAATTGGTCGGATCTTGAGACAGTGCATGAAGAAGGCATCTTCACTTTCTAATTCCTGAAATTTGCGAATCAGAGCATGAGTATCCACACTGGGGTTGATTGATACTGTTACCAGGCCTGAAATTCGCGTTTCGTGGACGCTGAATAAATTCTCCTCCACTCCACAATGCTCAGTCAGAACGTAGTGGATCTCAGACGAAGCTGATCTCTCCGCGTTTCGAGAAGTTGATACCAGCAACCCACGGTACAATGGCATAGACCTCTTATGAAATGCCGATATTTGACGATTAAGATATGCCTCATGGAAATTAATGACTATCCCAATCTGAGAATTTTAGAATGATCTACGGATTCCATGATTATGGTAGATCGAAGTGGCTATTCAGATGTCATGGTGGCATTTGAAAACATGATAGGGGAGAAAATAATAGAGGAAGCCCAACGGATGGGTCTGAAGAAGATTGAGACCTACATGGTAATTGAGAATGTTCTGGCAATCATGAAGGAAGAGATCAGAAAAGAACGTAGGATCTAATTGTCGAGTAAATACTCAATTGTATCGTCAATAATGCCACGAAGGACCACTTTGTCAATATCTTCAACGAATTCCAAGTTGGCAAGCCGGGTACGTATGACGAAACTAAGTCTGTTGTAATCGCCAATTATACGTTCAGCTATTGGCGTGTAGAAAATCGTTATGATGATGACTTTCTCTTGCCCTTCTCTGGTCGACTTGACTGTGGTATAAGCCAGTGATGACAGGTTGCGGTGAGTTTCAGAGGATACTGGCAGGGGTCCAAACAGACCTTGCTGTATAGTATCGTCATCTCCCATCAGTGTGTAATAGAAGATGGAATTTCGCATCAGGTCTGATTCTGTAAGCAGTTCACTATTTATTCGTGACAGGACTTTGGGTCCCATGGCATCAAAAGCAAAGTAGGCCACCGACATAGCCTGGGATAACTCCTCATGGGTAGTTGCGGCTTTTGTCCCCAGCTCGTCTGAGGGATCTCCATAAGAGGGCACGGGTGGTAGACCAATGGATATTGGCTTTACCTGATCAAAGAGTTTCATGAATCGTTTCTTTGCTCCCATGGTCATAATTGCCTGCTCATACAGGGTAGCCACATAATTCTCATCGTACATGAAACAGAGTTCAAATCGTAGTTCCTCGGGTATCCGTTTCAGTAACTTGAGTACCTTCTCCTCGGTATGTACTCCCCACAAGGCATTATCAGGTTCCAGACGTATCTTCAGTAGATCGATGATCAGGATGCCCTCTGCTTCCTTTCGTATCTCCCCAAGGAGGGTTGAGATCTGGTTAGAGATGACCTGTCGTAGGGTGGAAGTACTGTGGGCTATCAATTCATCAAAAAACCCGTTGAGGATCTCAGTAGTCACTCCGATGATGGATAATTCCTTGACACTTGGAGGTTCTGC
>JAEOUB010000500.1 GCA_016839545.1 Candidatus Kariarchaeota archaeon
GAGGTGCTGAGAAGACAAAGTAGATGGTCACACCGGTCAGCGAGATTGCAGCCAGTGATTTGAGGTGGTCGACAATTGTAATCTTATCTTCCTCGCCCTCTTTCGGCCGTGCCAGTACCTTTCGAATTCGGATAAAGGTCTTACCGAGCAGGTAACCACCAATGATGTACCCTATTTCAAGAAGATAGACGGGAAACTCTCGCTGCTCTACAAAATACAGGTAGGCAAATGTACCACCAAACAGACTCATCAGGGTGAATCGCACAGAACCAGCAGGGAGTCCGAATGCCCGGGTTCCAGGATCTGCCAGTCGTGGTAGCGCACTCATTGCACGCATCTTGCCGCCGAAGTAGAATGTGAGCGAGACAACAACTAGCGTCGCCAGCTGATTTGCAATTGGCTCCTCACTGAGTGTCAGTAGTACCAGTGTAATAGAGAGGCTGAGTGTGAGACTAGCTCTCACAGTGCCTTTTGGTAGTCCAAGTGGATAGGGATAGGGGAAGCCCATGATTGAATAGCTGATGGTATATTGATAATTATTTCCTGATTGGCGTGGTTGTTATCCATCATCTTCTTCCCACGGTAGGGCACGCAGCTGGTGCATGACCTCGTAGATGGAGACGGCAAGCGCCAGTCCCAGCGAGAGGATGAGGTAGATACGCAAGACAGTGAGATTGTCGATGAATACTAATGACAGCCCGATGATGAGGCTGATGACAAGGTAGGTGCTGTAGAATACTGTTCGTGGCCAGAATTTGCCCACTAGCAGGTAGTACTCGGTCATGACATTGATTTTCACTGACTTCTGCTGGAATTCCTCTTTCAGCTTGTAGCGATTATCAGGGGTCTTGTTGACAATATCAGTCTCATAGAGCTTGGTAAGATGGTACGCAGCATGAGATGCAGATTTGAGGTTGAGAGCTCGCTGTACCTGGCGGACTCCGACCTGTCCCTCCTGCAAGAGATAGCAAAAGATCCTCAGTCTCAATCCTTTCAGGTCAGCAAGTCTCTCGTCCATGATCACACGTCCAGTACGCTGCTGTACAGACCCTGCAGCTGGTCGAGGCCGGGGTCAAAGGCAGACAGAGGAGAGATATAGTGCTCCTCTGTTACAGGCCCTCTGCTCAGATCATCAACCTGCACAGATTCAAGGCCTGCCCCGTCTGTGGTGGTGGTGATCGCACCGCCGAATGTGAAGTGACTGACGATCATGATGTCAACCTCGTCAAAGCCGGCCCATACGAATTCATAGCCACTACCATTGGCCAAATACACCTCGTAGAAGAGCAGCAGTGGAATACTGCCTCCAATATCAGGAATATCGACCTTGTCGATCTCCTCAGTCTGGTTCAGGGAGTCCAGAAAGGTGTTGTGCAAGGTGACCATCTGCTGCTGGGAGAACACGAATTGGTCTTGGTAGGGAGTCATGGGATCCATAGTATCTGCATCCAGTACCCAGGCATCTACCAGCCAGCCATCACTCATGTCATCGGGGATGACCTCTGAGTTGATCAGGCGTGGATGGATGGCAGGGGTGATGTTACCTCCGATCTTGAACCCTATGATCCCCTCTTCCATGAACTCATCACCGAGCAGGGAGCTCAGTGACAGCGAGTAGCTGAGGTTGGGATCAGGATTGTCATCCCCGTCGCCATCATTATCATCCAGCTTTGGTGGATCAAAGGTGGAGAGAATGAATGACACTGAGAGGATGAGTGCGGCAACCAGGAGGGCGGCACCTACTGAATAGATCAGTTGGCGTCGCTTCTCCATTGCGAATAGTTGGGATAGTAGTTCACTCATAGTATCACTCTGAGCCGAATGGCTCGAATTATAATCTCCACGGGCGTTTTTGATATCAGGTCTTGAACACTACTGTTCAAACCTTTGTACATACAGTGGTGGAAGTGTTCAAGACGTTGTATCATATACTTTGTTTGGCATAATAAAATAGAGGATCACTTCCTCAGGATTTGTCCGATATGTCAAATAAATATAGATTTCAACTGGTCTGCATGGTATTCCTGCTGCTAGGTGCTCTTTCATCGATGATGGGAACTGTGATCACTCCCGATATCACACTCCTGGAGAGCCGTGTGACAGAAATCACAATGGATCTGCTCCAGGATGTTGACTATTATGGTGGTAATGCCACTGAGATACGCTTCTATGTCGAGTATGAGATCTACAATCCCAATGATGTCGTGGTTGAGATAGAGTACTCTACCAGCTGTGACAACAAGGCTGAGGTGGTGTACGATGGTATCTACGATGAGATAGAGGTGACCTATACCTGCTTAGCAACAGCTGTTCGCCAGCAGGTTCAGCCTGGTATCTCCGCTCACAATGCCACCACCCGTGTCATCCCCCTGGCAAATACCACTCGTGGCGTGGGACAGTTACCCATGGGAATCTACACCCTGTGGGCTGATGTCAAGTTCAATTACAATGCCACCATTGGTACCTCTGTCGAAGGCGATATCTTCACTGTCA
>JAEOUB010000501.1 GCA_016839545.1 Candidatus Kariarchaeota archaeon
ATCGAAATCCGAGAGCGAGAAGTGTCCGAGTCCTCGATACTCAATGTCAGTAAGATCTTTGAAGAATTGTTTTGGATTAAGACTGCTTACCACTTCCCTAAGGGTGGCTAATCTATCATAGTCAATCTCGCTTTTTCCAACAGCAAGCGCCTGCTTCCCTGTAGAAGAGAGTATACTCAAAGCAACGATTTCAGGGGTCTCCTTCATCCGTTTCTCGATAATGTTGGTTACCTTCTCGACTATGTCTGCTGAGAACTCATCCATAGGTTGCGGAGTTGCCTCAGCCAAAGTTCGTTCCAGATCATCCTTCTGCTCCTCCGACAGTTCCTCCTCGGAAGTGACTGTACCCTTCTCTTCCAATTCTGTAGCAACACTCACTGGAACTTGCTCGTCAGGCTTGTCTGATACGGTTGGAGTAGGAGTTTTTTCTGCCTTCGGTACCGGAGTTGGTACAGAGGATGCACCTGGAAGTGGGACTGATGAACTTTCTTCTGCACTCTCTCCCTGGGGGCGAACTTTGACAGAACCTGTCGGTTCCTGATAATCCTCAAAATTTTCAAATAATATCCGTTTTACCGCCAGATTAATAGAATTGGAATAGATACTTGTTGCATATCCCTTGAATTTCTGCCGGATAAGGTGATCAGCCTGTCTGAACATTCTGGTAGCCTTATAGAAGTGTGCACGAAGTTTTCCAACTAATTCTGGATCGAATTTGTGAAAAAAGACATACAATTTGGGTACGGGTTCGACATTAATTAGGATGTTAATAATATCTACATAGTAGTTGTACGCTTCCTCGAGTCTTTCAATATCCTGGATATCGACAACGAAAATTAAAGCTGCAGTTTGATTGAAGACCTCAGGCTTGGAAAGATACGTCTCTCTGTAGTTGATCTGCCCACCAAGATCCCAGACACTAAAATCTCGGTCAAGGAAATCTTGAGTATGTCTCTCAATTCCTCTTGTAGGTCTTTGTTGCTCAAGTTCCTGAACAGACATCTCCTCCATAGTTGATTTATAGATTGTCGTCTTTCCAGCTTTATCGAGACCCGCGAAAATGAGCTTTTTCATCTGAAAGATCTAACCCCCTTGCATATTCTTCCCACAGACTCAGTATTTAAAGTATTAGAGGACTGAAGGAAATGGGCGAGATTTTCTTTTTTCACAATACACCTCACTTTCATCATATGGACTATAAGACTTTTCACAATTTTCTCTCAGGAAGCTCAGTAGAATAAACTAAGAGATGTTTTCATCCAATATTCCACGGCCAAACACAGTTGGATCGGATAGCTTCTAAGCATAGGGATCGCACAGAATATGTGGAGGTTAAGGTTGTCCATTTCGATCAGTGTGATCCAAGAAAATGCACCGGTACCAGGATGCTCAAATTATCCAAGGCCAAGAAGATCAAACCGACACAGATGAGACGAGCAGTGATCCTCTCTCCATTTTCAACGAAAGCTCTGTCTCTTGAGGATAAGGAGACGGCGGATCGATTTGGATTAGTGGCGGTCGATGGTTCTTGGAATCAGCTTGAGGAAATCAAGTCACATTTTTCAAAAGGTGTTCCGAGAGCGTTACCCTTCCTCGTGGCAGCAAATCCTGTAAATTATGGCCGGCCTTCAAAACTCACATGTGCTGAGGCGGTCGCTGCAAGTCTTTGGATCCTTGATGAGCCAGAACAGGCAAAAGAAATACTGGCACCTTTCAAGTGGGGGCCAACTTTTATTGATATCAATTTCGAACGACTGGAGGCATACAGGAGCTGTGCTACATCAGCGGAGATAATCGACATACAATCAGGTTTCCTTGACGAATTGAAAGGATAGCGGTGAGGACTGTAAGCCAGTTTCTGTTAAGGCGCACCTACAATGTATTGCTTTTCCTCTAGTAGTATTGATCTACGCACGTACCTGAACTCTACCAGGGAGGATTATTGAGTTCTGTTTCGCTTGTTGCCGGATGATGGCTCGTTCCAGGTCTCCCAAGGAGACATACGTTGCTATACCCAGAGCCAGACTCTCGCCTGATCAGATTACTCTGATATCCGTTCCCAATGCAAACTGGACTTTCCTGATTCGAAAACCTGTACTACTCGTCCTCTCCGCTGAAATAGTGTCTTTTTTCCAATACATAAACTCATGGTTGACCATTCCAACCAATTTGCTGTGATAATGCACATAAAATGAAATACTATCACCATCCGAGATATATTATGAGTATTTGGGCTGCAATTGCAATTGATTCAGGAGGTACCTTCACCGATGTCGTTGCTGTATCGGAGGCCGAGGTTAGGGTGTTCAAACTCCCCTCGACTCCCCATGCCCCTGATGAAGCTATTAGAAAGGCACTGGATCAGTTAGGTACTTCCTATGAGATACTACATGGTACTACTGTCGCCACAAATACAATTTTGGAGAGGAATGGGGCGAGAGTCACTCTGATCACTACCAAGGGTTTTCGCGATGTCTTGGAAATAGGACGCCAAAATCGGGATGATATCTACGAGCTCTATCCTACCCGAACCTCTCCTTTGGTAGAGAGAGCTCTCCGGCTAGAGGTAGATGAACGTATCTCGTCGGAAGGCGAAATTCTCCAACCAATAACTGAGGAATCGTTGATGAAAATTGTACATCAGGTGCAGGATCTCCAACCCGATTCCATTGCCATTAGTATGCTCTTCAGCTTTCTGAACCCCACACATGAAAATCAAGTATCCCATGCAATCGAAGCAATTGCTCCTGTGTCTGTGAGCTCACGTGTCCATCCCGAGTATCGAGAATATGAGAGAACGTCGACTACTGTCGTGGATGCATATGTGAAGCCTAAAATGGAAACCTACCTCTCTTCTCTTTCCAAGTATGTAGAGGACAACCGGCTTGCAGAAATTTTCGCCGTTATGAAATCAGATATGGGGTTGGCAATGAGTACTTCATTGATACAGAGACCTGTCGATTCTCTCTTTTCAGGACTGGCAGGAGGCGTTCAGGCATCGCTTTATGCAGCCGAGATCTCTGGGATCGACAACCTCCTCACGGTGGATATCGGGGGAACTTCAACTGATGTCTCAGCAATTATCAAAGGAAGAGCGAATCTGCAATCAAGCCAGAAAATTGACAATTTACCCGTTGCCAGACCTGCTGTTGAGGTCATCACCATTGGGTCAGGAGGCGGCTCTCTTGTGGAGAATGATGTAAGTGGATTGATAACTGTAGGTCCCAAAAGTGCCGGTGCCGATCCAGGACCTATTGCTTATGATCGTGGTGGAGTAATTCCAACAGTTACAGATCTTGACCTGGTCATGGGGATCCTCTCAACCGAATTAGCCGGGGGGATTTTGCAACTAAATTATGAGAAAAGCAAGGAGGCACTAGAAGAATTAGCCGCAAAGATGTCCATGGATCTTGAATCTGCGATTCAAGGGGTCCGAAGGATTTTTCATGAAAATATTGCAGCCGCAATACGTTCTGTTTCTACTCAACGCGGATATGATCCTCGAGAGTTTACTCTTTTTGCTTTCGGTGGTGCAGGACCTGTGCATGCATTTGAGATTGCTGATATCATGAGGATACCTGCAGTGCTTATCCCACCATATCCTGGAGTATGGTCAAGTCTCGGACTAATGGGTGCTGATTATCAGTACAATAACAGCCAGGGTCTGGTAAAACGATGGGATGATGTCGAGATTAGTGATCTCAAAAGTATATTTCTAAATCTCAGGGGTCAATTACGTGAGGAAGCCATCAAGGATGGACATAAAGAAGAAAACTGGGAATTCTCGAATATGCTCTATCTGCGTTTTGTCGGCCAGTCGTTTGATCTCTCAGTACCCTATACTGATCATGAGTCAGTCTATCAAGATTTCATTTCTGTTCACAGGGATCGATACGGATTTGCAGGGGATGATCCTCTTGAATTGGTCTCAGTGAGTACACGCTTGGTAATTCCTCATCCCTCTATAACTCTGCCAGAATTTACCCCTCAACAGGGTCTCCAAGCAGACAGAACCAATCTTTTGGGTGTTCCGGATGTGGCAGTTCACCTGAAGAATGGACTTATTCCAGAAACCAGATATCGAGGTCCTGCAATCATACGCCAGGATGACTCAACTGTATGGATTCCTGAAACATGGGTATTCTCTGTC
>JAEOUB010000502.1 GCA_016839545.1 Candidatus Kariarchaeota archaeon
GCATCAAGGAACACTCTCCAGCGTCCCCAGTAGGTGCGTTTAACGAGTATGTACGCCATTGGGACACCCAGGATCAGGTTGAAGATAGTGACAAGGAGTGCAACCTCAATACTTGTTATCAGTGAAATCTGCATGGTTTCCCATTTGTTATCCGAAGCCTGAAAGACCTCATATAGTGCACTATCCTCCACACGTCCTGTGGTACCAACACTGAATACAGAGATCAGATAGACAATGACAAATGTTGCAGGGATCAGCACCATGAAAACGAAGAATGACCAAGAGAACGCATTCCTTGTACGTACTACCTTTCTTGAAGATAGCAATCGCTCAAATTTGGGGAAAATGTACGGTTGTGGAATGCCAACACGACGGGCATACTGTCTCACACCTGATAGCAACGTGATAGAGATGGTAATCAGTATCAATGACAGGAATGCTGCCTGAGGAACCTGAAATCCGTTCATGAATGTTACAATCTGAATGGGGGCAGTCTCATTGACTCCTGCAAGGATAATAGAAGCTCCTGTCTCGCCAAGAGATCGTGTAAATGCCAGTATCACTCCTGCGATGATGCCCTCCTTGGCCATGGGTGCAGTAATGGTCCTGAATACAGACACTGGTGCGGCACCGAAAGTCCGACCAGCTGTCTCCACTTCCTGATCTACGTCCTCGATAACTCCCTTTAGATTACGTACAATGTAACTGAAAGTGAAGGCAACATGTCCAAGTATCAGAAGTGCAGGTCCCGCATCAAATAATCCTGTTTCCAGGGAGAAGACAGATGCTAATCCATCACGAGATCCCCAGAAGAGCATTATCGAAAACCCTCGTGCACTTGTCGGGACCACTAAAGGGAGATCGATAATGGTATCCACAGCTGTCTTGCCACGGAATTCATATCTTGCCATAATATGTGCAATTGGGACTCCTATGAGTACATCAATGAATGTCACAATCAAGGCGATTCTGAAGGACAGGGATATGGACTTGTAAATAGACAGCCAGACTGTATCTCCTAGAATTGGATCATTGAAGACTGTATCTGATATGATCTGCCAGTCAACTAGGACTGTTCGCAGAAGATTGAGAGGGGGCAGAAGAACGAAAATCACGAAACCCAAGATGACCAGAGCTTCAAACGCTCTACGGAAAGGGGGTCTAGAAATTTGCCTCTCGACCTGCTGGAATTTTCGGTTGAGGTCGACCATCATATCTTGGTCGCTCATCGGTAGTACCTCCTGACTCTGGAATAGAGAGGTTGAAGTACCATCGCCAGGAACCCTATCCCTAATAATGCAGGTAGAATGAAATCCCGTGTAGTCAATCCTTCAGACTGCGGTTCGTCTAATGACCGTGATCTTGTGGCTGACCAAAGGTCTGGGATCCTCTGTACTACTTTACCGTCCATATCAGATGTCTTGAAGATTTTGAGGTCATCAAGGTCCTCACGTACTCCATTCTCACTTCTGAATTGATCTGCCAGTACGGTAGCACTCACATTTGTCTGGGGTCTAAAACCGTATTCTACGGCTCTTTCCTGAATTTCCGGTTCAAACAGAAAATCAATGAATCCATTAGCAATCACCTGAATAGTAGTATCGACCCATGGTCGATTGAGAATGGCGAAGGGGTGATCATTGTATACGACCCCCTCCTCAGGATAGACAGCAACCAATTTCTGATCTTCGGGTATCTCTCCCTGAGCTATTAGGAAGTCAAGCTCCTTGTTCTTTTCAACAACCAGGTTCTCGTAGACGAATGTGGCCTTGATACTCTGTGGGCCCTCTGAAACCATAAATTTCGCAAGGAACCCCGTTGAGGAACCGTAATGGATAACTGAACTCTGTAGTTCTCTCATCCACTGTTTCGTCTCCTCATTTTCCAGGTCCCCTAGCACCAGTTCCTCTGCAGAGATTCCCGAGGCGGCTGCCACTTGCATAATCACTGCTGTGAAACCACTGTTGCTGGAGAATGGGTCTGTATGAGCAAAGGTAAACTCAGGATCATTTACTGACAAACTATGGATGTCATCGAGGGAGGAGATATTATTTTCCTCCTGGTAAAACTCCCATGTGGCAATAACTGTTGGAGAGAATACGGCACTGGGACTGACGTCGTTGACTATGGGGTCTGAGTTCCCATTCTCAATCAATGTATTGAGTAAAGGAAGCCAGAATGAGGATGCAGGGCTCCATATCGCCGGTTGTGATGCTCCCTGAGCAATCTGTATAGTTCCTTTCGCAGTACCAATTGGGACCATGACCAACCTAACCTTTTGGTTGTGTTCTTCAAGCCAAATTTCCTCAAACTCGTCAACTATGGATTCCAACCAACCTGCTTTTTCAGAGGAGTAAAGGATCTCTAATTCGATCTCGTCAGAGGCAAAGTCACCAGATAGGTATCTCCTTGAGAGGTCAAGAACCACAACTGACCCTATGAGTAGAGTAAGAATTATGATTACTGGAATGCGTCGTGCTATTTCAACCACCTCTGCTCTGTAATCTCACCGTCTATAGGTAAGTCCTGCAAGGAGATTGATAGCATTTTCACCAATGTCCAGACAGAACTCCAGATCACGTACGACATGATCTAAGATTATCAAAGCAGCAGCGGATTGAAATGAACTCTCAATCTCGTAATACCCCTGTTTAAGATCGGAATAGTATGCATCCATCTGGTTTTCGAGCTCATCAACTTTGTCAACCAGATTTTCGATCATCTTTCCTCTCATGATGTTTTGAATGGCCTTTTCCATATGTTTGAACAGGTCTGAAACAAGACCCGCCGCAAGATCAACAATCTTGGCATACTTCTGTGGTAAAGGGTAGTCGATGATCAACATAATATTTGATGCAACTCTCTTGACACCTCCTGCAGAGGCATCAAGTGTTCTCACAAATGAGATCAGATCCTCTCTGATCCTGGCATCAGGAAGAGGAGAAGTAACTATCTCACGGATGATCTCATCTTCAATGTCATCCGCAGATTTCTCCTCAATATTGATCATATTTCTGTTAATTTGTGCTTCCTCTGCATTTCCTGCAGTCCATGCCGAGGTGACCTTGATCAGTGTGTCACCAATTGCTCTGCACCTACCGACGTGGCTGACCATAAGGTCATGAATCTTGTTATATTTACGCATTGAGAGATATTCGCCTAAAAGGGACACGAGATCTTGCTATTTCCCTTTCTTTTCAACATTATCTCCGAGGACTCAGAAATATCCGTGGTTACATGAAATTATTGGTAATTGTATGCGAGGGGGCTTTTGCTGTAAAATATTAGAATTCAATCTTTGTCAGTCTTTTACTGACACGTATAACTAATCTTGACTCGATCAGCCATATATTTTATATATGTGCAGCTACATTCAGGCTTAGATCGTTCTTGTCAGTACAAAACTGACAATGATCTGCATGTGATTATTATGGCACAGACCCAAC
>JAEOUB010000503.1 GCA_016839545.1 Candidatus Kariarchaeota archaeon
CCAAGCTTTGCCCAGACCATACCCAATTCCAATCCAATGATCCCACCTCCAATACACACCAGGTCTTTGGGGATTTCTCTCAAAGCCAGTGCACCTTTGGCAGAGAGGATTTTGTGTTCATCTATCTCAAATCCTGGAAGTGAAATGAATTTTGCACCAGTTGCTATTATAACATCAGTGTAGGAGACTGCTAAAGTATCACCTTCAAGTAAATTGATCTCAATTTGACCCTTGGAAACAAATTTGGCAGTACCCATGATCGTTTCGACCTTATTTGCCTTCAGCAATTGCTTGATACCACCAATTAATCGATCTTGTACCGATTCTTTCCATTCTTGCATTTTGCCAATATCAATCGAGGTAGAAGTCACATGAATACCCATCTCCTCTGCCTTATGGTTGATCTTGTGATAGAATTTAGATGCTGATATCAAGGCTTTCGATGGGATACATCCCCAGTTCAGACATTCCCCACCGATGTATCCTTTCTCAACAATGATTACAGATTTACCAAGTTGCGCGGCTCGTATTGCTGCGGGATAACCTCCTGGACCCGCTCCTATTACAACAACATCTACTGACTTGTTCATTATATCACCAATTAGTACAGGCTGACTGATTAGGGATTTTTACATTAACCTTTGGACACTGTGCAAATCAAATGTCAGCTCAAATCTATCACAGATGCTTGAATAGGATCAACCGGCCCAACATCTACATTTCTGAGAATGGGATCAAGCAAAAGAAGTGGGATCAATCCGAAAATAACCACGATTGCCTCGATAAGGAAAAGTAATTGATAACTGTCAGAGGTGAGTAACAACACAACACCTGCCATCACTGCGGCTAAAGAGCGACCAGCAGTGGTCATGATACCAAAAAACCCTAGAAGCAAAGCAACCTGACCTGGAAAGGAGGCTGAGACATCAAGCATCATACCAATCGCAGGAGCAGATGCAATGCCGTTACCCATTCCAAAGAGTATGAGACCGGTATAAAATAATTGAACATTGGGAATTGCAGGGGTGAGAGCAAACAGGATCAAACCAATGAAAGACATCAACTCCCCAGTAACAATTGGAAGAAGTCGTCCTCTCCGATTTGCAAGAATAACCCCAATTGGAACAAAAATTAGTGTTAGAGTAGTCCATACCGCCACTAGTTGCCCCACATTGCCTCGTTGGAACCCAAGAACGTCTATTGCGAAAGGTTCTAACACTAGATCCTGCATGAATAGCCCAATGGGATACAGAATGAGAAAAAGAACCATAAGTCTCGGGGAGGCTTGTGTTAGAAGAAGAGGCAGTTTACCCAAATTTGAAAGTAGAGATGGAGTATCGGAATCAAGGTTAGTTGAGGGGACCACAGAAATTATAGAGATAATTCCAACAACTGCATAGAATCCTGCGATTATCAGAATGAAAAGTTGAAAATCAAGGGATCGGTAGAGGATAGATCCAAGGACACCCCCGAGTGCAAAACCAATCAACCTAAATGTCTGTATCACACCTGCTACTCTCGACCTATCTTCATCCGAACTGATAATGGTGGCATTTGCATCTACCAATGTAGTCAAAATACTCGAACCGAAATAGAAAGCTGATGCACCAATAAGGATCAGATAATTCTCAACAGGGAGTATCGCTTGCGGTATTAGGATAAGACCTCCAAGGCTCGTAATAAGTCCTAACAGTAATGATCTGCGAAGAATACCTTTCGCGTCGTAGTAATGTGCAAATGGCAACCGGATTAATTCAAACAAAACTGGAATTCCTAAATAGAAGGCAATCGAACTTGATGGCCAACCACCCAGTTTCATCTCCGCATTCAGAAAGCTTGAAATCGCTACAATACTTACACCAACACCAAGATGCGTTGCAGAAATCAGCATAATTTTGAATGTTGAGAGATGATCAGCATTCACTATTCCTGCTTGAAGTAGAAATTATAATAGTTAATGATTGGAGAACTACGAAATAACTTTCAGAACTTGCTTTCTTCCTCATTGTTGTATTCAATGAGATCGCCCCATGGAGGCATATGATCAGTTGTCATTACCCAAACCACAGGATAACCAGGTTCAGATGGTGGATAACTACCATAACCGTCTGTGAAGTAGATAAGGAGATCTGGGATGTCACCTCTATTTTCCACCCACTGGAAGACTGGTATGAATGAAGTACCACCACGACCTTTGAAAGGTCTACCTTCCCAGGGAAGCTTGCTACCGTCCATCGTCTGACCATCTTCAATAACTACAACTTGCTGAACCTCTGCATCACAGTCAATCAGTGTCATTCTCACCGAACTGAATGAAGAGAGAATGGAATGTGTTTCCGTGGCAAAGGCAGATAATTCCTCAGAGCTGATTGAACCGGAGGTATCTACAGCCACAACCACATTGAGATATTCTTTGATCGTTGAGGGAAGGTGGATATCCATCCCAACCATTCTCCGGTTTGGAGGGTTCCATCTCCAATCCGATACTATGGTCTTCTGAATGTATTGCTCAAGTAGTACATACCAGGGGATTTTCGGATTAAGGATATGATTGATCATTTCCTGCATTCCACTGGGCAGTTTGCCAAAATCTCGACTTTGAGATACAGCATTTCTCAGAATTCCCTTGAAGCGATCATCTTCCAGGCGTTCTAAGTCCTCACCGATTTCACCTGCCATGAGATCCATTGCCAGTCCAAACCCACATGGTGTATCAATTCCTGAATAATCGCGGACTTCCTCATATACCTCGGGGGAATAATATTCCTTGTATCGACCTTCTTGACGAACTGGAGTCTGATCTTCATCCTCCTCCTCAATACCGCGGAGTGACTCTGCATACTCATTTAATGTAGAATAATTCTGCTCAACAGAGGTGTCATGGAGGTGATGAGGTATATTTGAAATGTCGTCCGTCTCCCATTTCTGACTTGTTTCAGGATTTTTCTGTCCATCATACCTGTAGTCATCAAATAATTGAGCCTTAGTCTCCTCAACCATCAGAGAGGTGATGACATCTGATGCGATACCCCAAATATTTCCATCGGCTGTTTTCTTCCTTGAACCATGTTTCATGATCAAGTGTGTTACAAGATGCATCAACATCCCTTTCAAACGGGGTTTCTCCATGTTTGAAGTATAATCAGGGTTGATATAGATTCGGCGAGTATCAGCAGCATAGGTTCCAACAC
>JAEOUB010000504.1 GCA_016839545.1 Candidatus Kariarchaeota archaeon
ATTCCGACCCGTTCATTGAAGGAAGCCCCCATTGCGGTCAGCATTATCGGTACTGAGGCAATAAGCATGCTCTTGAAAGTATTTGTTTCCATAACCACATCCCAGAACCTCTCATGGAAGACAATTGGAGATATCCAGCCTTCAAATGCACCATTGAGCAGCCAAAGCACGATGAGGATCAACTCGAAAATGAGATAAACCTTGGCAAGGTTTCGAAATACCACATTTGACCAGAGTCGCTTGGAGAAACGTACGAAGGAGGAAGTTTCAAGATCAGGGGTGGTTACTTCTGTTAATTGGGCTTCCTCTACCTTTTCTCTTGCAAATGGGTTGGAGAAGAGTTTCTTCATCTCATCCCTGACATATCCCCCACTGCCCGGGATATTTCCTAGTCCCTCAGCTATTCCTGAGAAGAATTTGATTATCCCTCGGCCCATGGATTGGAAAAATTCAATGATTAGTACAGGTCTCTGAACTATCTGGTAGAATGACTTGGAAATCTGAGGTGCAGCTGCATACAGTATAACTAATCCCTGAAAGACAAATACCAGATCTGCGGGAATATCTGTGTTGATATCCAAGCTCCCTTTACTCTGAGCAAGAAAGCCAAAGATGAGTGCAGCACCTATAATGCTGAGGGGGTTATTCTGGCCAATCAGTGCCACTGCAATTCCGTCAAATCCAAGCGTACCCTCTGCACCAACGATAAACCGATATGGGAATGTTCCCATGGCATAGAATGCTCCTCCAAGTCCTGCCACACCACCGGATAGAGCTAGTGCCAGTATTGTAACCCGTTCATTATCAATTCCTGCTGCTTTTGCTGCCTGTGGGTTAAATCCAACAGCTCGGAGTTTAAATCCACCATTTGTCCTGAAAACAAATATGTACAGAATAATTGCAACAATAATAGAATAGAAAAATGAATAATTGAAGAAATTAGATACTTCAGGGAATACCAATTGTATCCTGGCACTGTCCATTATTTGTTCGGTTTGACCATACGCATCAGGTGATGACCTGTCAGTAAATGGCGAGAAACTACGGGAACCGACAAGAAATGTCACAGTTGCAGTAGCAATAAAATTCATCATGATAGTGACAATAACCTCATGGGCCCCTGTTTTCGCTTTCAGCCATCCAGGAATATATCCCCATCCAAATCCACCAAAGAAACCGATGATCATACAAAGAGATACCATGATCAGCGGAATATCAAATATCGCCCAGCCCAGAGCAGGTGCAATAGAAGCAGCAAAAATTCCTGTGGCTGCTCCTCCCATTACCATTTGACCTTGACCTCCAATATTGAATAGACCTGCTTGAAATGAGATAGCCACAGCCAAACCGGTCATAATAAGAGGTGAGGTCCAGTAAAGTACCTTAACAACATCCTTTGGATTTGAAAGGATCTCCGAGACTGCAAATTTGAACAGTTCTCCTAGATTGATTTCAAAACCAATAATCCTCAAAATCAGAACAAAAAGAAGAACAGTCAAGAAACTGAGAAATATAGAAATCCCAATCATCAAGAGCGATTCTCTTCTGTCTCCACTACCCAATATTTCTGTACGTAAACTCATGCAATAACCTCCTTGCCTTTACCTGCCGTCATTAATTCTGATATTTCCTCTGTGGTGAAATCAGCTAGATTTCCATATCCTACAATCTCTCCTTCATACATTACAATAATCTTGTCCGCCAGATTTAGGATCTCATCAAGGTCACTTGAAACCAAGAGAATGGCTTTGTTGTCATTTCTTCTTGATATCAATTCTTTATGCACCTCGGTCATTACTCCGATATCCACTCCTCTTGTAGGCTCTGCAGCGATGATTAAAGCAGGATCCTTGGCAAACTCACGACCTATAACCACTTTTTGTTGATTACCACCACTTAGATTTTTTGCAAATGTGTTTTCAGAGGATGTCCGTATATCTAATTTCGAAATGATACTCTGAGTCAAGGTATTGATAAATTGAAATGGGAGTGAGACCCTATCGATAGCCACCGACAGATAATGTCGAAATCTGCCGATTGGTTCATTTGGTATTTCTTTCTCCTCCAACTCAATTTTCTGATCCTCTTTGACCCGCTCAAGTCGGTCTTCCTCATATCCATGAAAACCTAACCAGACATTTTCAGTTAGAGCAAATTGCAGTATAAGTCCTTGTGTGGTTCGATCCTCTGGGATATATCCAATACCAAGAGTTAAAATCTCAAGAGTTGACAATTGAGTCAATTCTTGAACAATTTCATTATTTTGGAACTTAATCGTTCCTGATTCTGCCTTCCTTAGACCCATGATTGTCTCAATCAATTCTGACTGTCCATTCCCCTGTACTCCAGCTATTCCAACGATCTCACCAGTTCTAACCTCAAACGAGGCGTCAGTAACGATCCATTTGTCTTTCAGCATATCCTTGACGTTAACACCCTCTAAGGTAAGTACAGGTGTGTTTTCAGTGGACTCGATCCGGTCATATTGTTGTATTACTTTCCTTCCCACAACCATTTCAGCTAGGATTGGTAATGTAGCATCCTTCGGCAGAATCTCACCCACATATTTCCCTCGACGTAATGCAATGATCCGATCTGCAACTGCAAGTGGTTCTCTAAGTTTGTGAGTGATGAAGATGATTGATTTGCCTCCCTCTTTCAACTTCCTAATAGTGGTGAAGAGTTCCTCAGCTTCCTTTGGCGTAAGTACAGCAGTCGGTTCGTCAAGAATAAGTAAATCAGCATCACGATACAGTTGTTTAATGATCTCAACTCTTTGCTTTAGTCCGACTGGAAGATCTTCAATTATTGCAGTGGGATCGATAGGTAATCCGAACTCGTTACTAATCCTTCTGATTTCATGTATTGCCTCGTTATCATTCAGAAATACCAATCCTGCAGTAATTTCTTTGCCCAGAGTGATATTATCTACAACTGTAAAAGGTTCAACAAGTTGAAAATGTTGATAGACCATACCAATTCCTAATTTCATTGCACTTCTAGGGTCTGAGATTACATATGGTGCAAGCTTATCTTCTCCACCTGCTCCGAACCATTGCCTGTTGACATATATCTCTCCACTGTCTGGCTGGTATAACCCTGATAGAATCTTCATGAGCGTTGATTTCCCCGCTCCGTTTTCTCCCAGAATGGCCAATACTTCCTGTTTTCTGACAGAAAATGACACGTTGTCAAGAGCTTTGACACCTGGAAAGGTTTTTGATACATTTCTAATACTGATTATTGTATCGTCAGAGTGTTTAGAGGCATTTTCAGCCTTATCTGAGGTTTCCAACAATTTAGCAAATGAAGTGGAGTATAAAGCGATTTTGAGATTTTCCTAAATTTAATTGATTATTAAGATTGAATGTTTTGAATTAGTTTAGAATGCAAAATTAGTTTCTTCTTCGGTTAATGACAGGAACTGCAAGCAGGAATGCCATCAAGGTAGGAACGATTGGAAGTGGAGCAGGATCAGGATTTGTATATTCTCCTTCTGGAATTGAATCAAGATCAGCAGCCACGACAAGGTCACCAGAAACGATCAATGCTTTGAGATCCTCTAGTACTTCACCTCGTGTTTTACCGTCTTCAAACTCTACATCAAGTTCAGCATCAGTGTATGTCATATCAGAGATACCTACACCATCCTGTGCAAGACCGAGGGTTACTACACCAGATGCCCAGGATTCGGCAAAGAGAGCATCAATCTGAGATTTGATAGCAACATCAACACGCTTGATCATTGAGGTAAGAACGTTACCCTCGGAGAGGAAATCCTGATCGGAGTCTACACCGATTGCCCAGTATTTGGTGTCACCACCTTCTGAGTTTCTTGCCTCTACTGCGTTGATCACACCGATACCGGTACCACCAGCGGCGGAGAAGATAACATCAAAATCATTGTCCATGAAGGTATCACCGATTTGTGCACCACCGGAGAGGTCTCCCCAGGGATTTGCTGGGTCAGGTGAATAGACACCATCAACAACTACATCGGGGTTCATGTACTGTGCACCGTGTGAGAATCCAGCGTAGAACCTGTTGATTAGAGGAATATCAAGACCGCCGAGGAAAGCAACCTTGTTGGTTTCAGTGACCATACCAGCCAGTGCACCAACGAGGAATGAACCCTCTTCTTCCTTGAATACTACAGAAGCAACATTGCTTTCTTCAACAACAGAGTCAATGATCATGAAGTTCACATCAGGGTTTGCGACTGCTGAAGCGTTGATACCGTCAAATGCTGAAAAACCAACACCAATGATGAGATCATACTCCTCATCAGATGATGCAAAGTCATCGATTGCAGTTGTGATATCAGTAAAAGTAGTACAACCACTGGCACATGCTTCATCAAAAGTGAAGGAATCACCATATTCTGTGGAGGCCTGTGTAATACCTGCCTTTGCTGCGTCATTGAATGACTGATCACCAAGTCCACCAGTTGAGTAGACGATGGCAATGTTTACTGAAGTAGCCTGGTCGAAAGACGCGGCTGCTGCAGTTCCTGAAAAGCTGGTAAGAAATACCAGAATCAGGGATAGGGATAGTAATTTCATTTTCTTCATACTTTTCACCTTTACAAGTCAGACTTGTAGAGACGTTATGTTGCACGTCTGTTATGGTAATAAAAAGAAATCTATGCTAGGGGAGCCAAATTGATTAATCTCTATTCCTCGAAAACATTGAATATACCCTTTCTTTAGTCAATATTTGAGTTTTATGCATTGTCATGAAGTTTTGCAACAATCAATTCAAATATGGAACTATGGTCTCTGTCTCCAGATAATATCATATCTGCCTTCATTCTGTCTAGCAATACATGAGTATTTTGTGATGGACGAACCTGACTGAGATACTGATGAACTATCGACTCAAGACTTCTACCCCGTTCTTTCATATCACGTTCCATTCTGCGTATCAATCGGAGATCACGATCTAATTCTATGAAGACTTTCAGATCATAGAGCCTGTTACTTCCCTCAAATGATAATGAGAAAATTCCCTCTACAATCAACAGATCGGGCGGAGTGACGGTACGTATTTCGCCTGTTCTTGTATGTGTTGAAAAATCGTATACAGGTACATCCGTCACCTTTCCCAAAGATAATTGTTCTAAACATGTCTCAAATCCCTCGGCATCAATAGATTGTGGAAGATCATAGTTGACCTGGGATCTCATCTCCATAGTCATGTGGCTTAGGTCATGATAGAACTCATCTGTGCTTATCTTGGAAATCGTATATCCGTGCTTTTC
>JAEOUB010000055.1 GCA_016839545.1 Candidatus Kariarchaeota archaeon
AGAAAGAGCTGCTGATTTGCCCAGCAGTCAGCAGAATCATGAGCAACAAATATTGGGAGATCCCCGATGATGGTGATATCTTTACTCTCCGCATACTTCTTAATCTTACTCCATTGCCTGAAGAACTGAAATTGTACAAATTTGACAAATTCCACCTCGCCTTTATTGTCCTTGACAAAGTTTACTGAACCCTCGGCATCTGGAGCTTGGTACTCAGCAGACCACTCATACCAGGGTCTTAGATCAAATTCGGATTTGAGGGCTGAAAATAGGGAAAAATCATGGAGCCAGTCATTCTCCTCTTGTATAAATTGTTCGAATACAGATAGATCTCCGATTTCTAGGAATCTCTCATAGGCAATACGAAATAACCTTTCTTTAAACGGGATGACCTTACCAAACTCGACCTTTTTTCTTGAGAAATTGGATGGGGGAATATCATCAGGTAGAAGCAACCCATCCTCGATGAGAAGATCGATTGAAATGAGCAATGGATTTCCCGCAAATGAAGAGAAACTTTGGTACGGGCTATCTCCATATCCCGTGGGACCAAGTGGAAGAATTTGCCAATATTTCATCCCTTTTTCATACAGGGTATCAATGAATGAAAAGATCGGGGAGCCAAAATCACCAATCCCGTAGTCTGATGGGAATGATGTGGGATGGAGGAGTATTCCGCACCCTTTCTTGAAACGCCCCATCTTATGAGACGGTATTTCTTCGGCTTTTTAATTTCTTGAGATCGTAATCAGCCTTGCTGTTGGATTTCTCTAGTTTTGCTCCTCGTTGGAAGATACATCTTGTTGACATAATCCGTGAGCATCCGTGTCATAGAGAATTTTACAATAGAGGTTTTTACTGCTTCTTTGGCAATTTTTATCCATTGTACAGAGTACTGATCATCATTGTGATTATAGTATGCAGGTATTATCTCATTCTCAAGGAGATTATAGAGAGATCCAACATCATGATTATTCTGAGTTTCCTGATTTTCCTGCTCTTTATCTCCACCTATAACCCATCCGTTCTTCCCGTGATCGGCGGACTCAACCCACCAGCCGTCAAGAGTTGAGAGGTGAGGCTTCCCATTCTGAGCAGCCTTCATACCAGAGGTTCCGGATGCCTCATGTGGTCGAATCGGGTTATTCAGCCAGATATCCACTCCCTGTACAAGGTATTTTGCGGAATGGAGATCGTAATTCTCGATAAATGCAATCCTGCCTGAATTGTCTGCAGATAGTGCTTCTTTGTATACTGCCTGAAGCATGTGCTTGCCGGGCTCATCTGCGGGATGTGCCTTACCTGCGAAAATGATTTGCAATGGTCGGTCAGGATCGTTAATCATCTTTCGAACTCTCTCGATATCAGCGAAGATAAGATCTGCACGCTTGTATGTTGCAAATCTCCGTGCAAATCCGATTGTGAGAGCTTTGGGATCAAGAAAAACACCTGATGCTAGCAGTTGCTCTGCATCCTTACTCACATGCTGTCGGTGGATTCTGGCACTTTCTCGAATAAATTCGAGTAGTCTGGATTTACCCTTCAAATGAGCCACCCAAAATTCCTCATCAGGAATATCATCGATTTTGTTCCAGACCTGAGGATCATCGAGATGACTCATCCAATCAGGAGAGATATATTTCTCAAAGAGACGACGCATATAACCGGAAATGAAGGTAGGTACGTGTACTCCGTTTGTAATCCCTAAAAGAGTGGTGTCCTGTTTTCTGTCTTCGAATATTCCCTTCCACATCTCCTTGGTGACCTCATAGTGCAATTGAGAGACACCATTGACCAGGTGAGCGGTGTTGATACCTAAGACTGTCATATTGAACCGATTATCATCACTGTGTTTATTCAATCCTAGCTCGAAAAACTGTTCCCGTGTAATCCCAAGTTTGTGATGGAACCGAGGTAACTTACTTTCAACAAGATCGAAGGGGAATGCATCATGTCCAGCAGGAACTGGAGTATGAGTTGTGAATATTGTGGAGTTCTTAACATACAGATACGCTTCGTCAAAGGAAACGCCTTCTCCAATGAGATCGTGAATGCGCTTGATTGAGAGAAAGGCACAATGTCCCTCATTTAGATGCCAGACAGTTGGTTTAATTCCCAAGACATCCAGTAATCTCTTTCCTGCACTTGCCAGTACAAGTTCCTGAGAGATACGCATATCTTGATCCCCACCGTATAACTGTGCAGAGAGACCCTTGAACCAGGGTTTGTTTTCAGGGATATCACTATCTAGAAGGTATAGATCCACATTTCCTACCTGAAGTTTCCAAATCTGAACGTAGATGGTATCGTGACCAAGTTCCACATCAATATACAACCTCTTGCCGTCATCTGAAGTAACAGGGATCAAAGGAACATTTTCTTTATCGATCTCATTGTAATGCGCATCTTGCCATCCATGAGGCGGAATGTCCTGAGTAAAATAGCCTCTACCGTAAAGAAAACCTATAGCAGTCAGAGGTATTCCAAGATCTGATGCCTCTTTGATGGTGTCACCGGCCAGCACTCCTAGTCCTCCTGAATAGATGGGAAGTGATTCATGGAGACCGAATTCCATGGAGAAATAGGCCACAGGACCGAATTTTTCGTAAACGGCCCGAGATTCTTCCACATTTTCGGGAACCCTCCTGGTGAATCGATCTTTGACCCGTTGGAGATGGGCCAAGAAACTGTCATCCACAGCCAAT
>JAEOUB010000505.1 GCA_016839545.1 Candidatus Kariarchaeota archaeon
GCTCTCCCAGGGTCCTGATCCCCGCAGCTCGCATCTGATCTATTAACTCGTCAAATGCCTTGGTTTCTACACAGATATGATGGATACCCCCTCCTCGTTTCTCAAGAAAATTGGAGATAGGAGTGTCGGTTCCAAAAGGTTCCAAGAGTTCTATGCTCGTGCCACCGATATCTATAAACGACGTATTCACCTTCTGAGTCTCCACCACATGTGGATCACTTGCCGGATTCCCGCTGAGTAGTTCAAACAAACCCTTCGCTTTGTCAATATCATCAACGGCAATGGCGATATGCGCCATCGAGTTAGTCATATCAGGACTTGAAACAGGATTGCATTAGAATCTTTGGAATGCAGTCTGTCCCTAGGTACTCATGATAAACAGCAGGATAGTACCGAATACAATAGTCAGCCAGATATTGTGTATCTTGAAAGACCTGGTACCTGTCTCAATTGACGGTGAGCGGTAAAACCTCCAAAGACCCTCGATAAAGTAGAGATTGGGAGGGATCATCGCCAGCAGAACGAGTGGTCGGCTACTGATCTCCCATGCCACCCAGGTCCCATAAATGACAGTAATCAGACCTGAAATCAGAGTAAAGAATGCGGTTCTTGGAATACCGATGATCACGGGAAGCATCGGCATATTGGTGGCCATATAGTCCTCGTAGTTCTTCGTTGCCATTGCCCAGGTGTGTGAGGGTGTCCAGACAAACACCAATCCGCCCAGGAGCCAACCTTCTAGATTGACACCGAGAAATGTGATCTGATCTCCCAATGATCCCATCTCGTACCTGGCTGCATAAGCCGCCCATACCGGTGCTGGGGATGCCAGTCCTCCAAGGATAGTATTCCATATTGATTTACGCTTCAGGTACAGAGAGTATCCAAATAGGTAGAAGAGATTACCAAAGGCGAGATGAAAGAAGGTAAAGAAACCAAATACAAAGAACCCACCTGCAAATCCGATTAGAGAAATGGCGATACCGAAGATCAGAAGATTCTTGGCAGGAATTGCCTCCTCACCCACACTTGGCCGATTTGCAGTCCTCACCATTTTCTCATCGATATCCCTGTCGATGACATTGTTTATCGTGAGACCACCGGCAGCGGAGAGTACTCCAAAGATGGTGAAAAGTAGCACATCGAGAAATTGAACATCACTGAGAGAGGGGATGAGATAGCCGATGACTCCTGTGAGTGTGAGCAGGAACAGGATCCGAGGCTTAGTCTGTATGATGTACCGCTTCACATTTGTTTCTGATTTTTCTCGTTAAATTGAGTGTTGATTGGTCTCACTGTGGCTGGTTAGTTGATCCCATTTTGATTGGCACAAAATTGCAAATCAACGGTTGAGACAGTATGAACTTAAGAATTAGCTGCACCATTGATATCTAGTACAAATGGCACTCACAGACCCTGTTTCCACCTATGCCATGAGGGATACCCTGACGGTAAACCAGAACGAGAGCATTGCATATCTAATCACTGAGATGGGAAGACTGCGTTTCCGTCGATTTCCGGTGGTCAATGAGAACAATCGTGCCGTTGGCATGGTCACCTCATCGGACGTGTTGGGAGCACTGCATGAAGCCCAAGACCTGTCTTTTCTCAAGGACAAGGTGTCATCCATCATGAGTGACAAGGTCATCATTGCAGATAAAGACGCTACAATTTTCAGCTGCATAGATCTGATGTACAATATCGGTATATCTGGACTACCCGTCATTCATAACAATGAGATCCGGGGGATTCTCACAGAGAAAGACCTGCTACTCATTGAGGATCTGTGGAAAAACATTCCCGACCGGGCAATCACAGCTGAGGAAGGACTGGGACGACCAATAACTGATGACAACTTTGTGACCACAGATTTCAGCTTCTGGCAGGTGGCAGATCTGCTCTTCAGGTTACCGCAGAGACAGGCACTGGTCAAAAATGAGGATGGCATCTACATCGGACAGATCACAACCACTAACCTGCTCACCTCACTGATCAGTCAGATTACAATAAAGGGCTCAAGTGAGGACTCCCTGCAGACCTTACTGGTATCAAACATCTCTCTCAAACCTCTGTTCCAGAGAGCAGTACCCCTGGTCATCAGCAGCGCCAGATTATGGATGAACAGCAGAGGTATCGAGGCATTTCCCATCTATTCACGAGGAAAACCTGTGAAATTGATTACAGAGAAAGACCTGGTAGGACATCTTGCCGCACATGTACTCAAGAGCTAATTCAAACACGAGCCCACACCATTATTAATTCGCGACCTAGCGACACTTCATGGAGTCAGTAGATGAGTGGATCGAGAGAACCCAGGTTATCTCTCGATTGACAGAATATGTAAAGCAGAAAAGCAGGTCAAACCACGGTGAGGAAGTAGCAGCATGTGCCAACTATGCCAAAAATATACTTGAGGGATTGGACCTCGCAGTAGAGCTCATTCCCACCAGTGGCAATCCGCTGGTACTTGCAGAGAAACATGCAGACCAGCCCAAGAAGACGTTGCTAATTTACGGCCACTATGACGTTCAGCCAGAAGGCGATCTTGATCTCTGGGATAGCCCACCATTTGAGCCTGAGGTGAGGGATGGAAAATTATGGGGACGCGGTTCTGCAGACAACAAGGGGCAGCATTTTGCGCATTTCATGGCTCTGGAGTATTTTCGAGAGACGTTTCCCGAGAAATTTGGAGAGCTGGATGTACGGTTTATCCTGGATGGTGATGAGGAACGGGGCAGCTTCTCACTGGCAGAGGTGTTTGAGGCGTACAAGTCTCGACTTGATGCAGATATTATGATTGTCTCAGATGGTCCCTCGCTGGTCACAGACAAGCCCACAATTGTCGGATCTGTTCGTGGTATTCTCACCTTCCAGATAACAATCAAGCACAATCCTGAGGATCTTCATTCAGGCAATTTTGGTGGAATGGCACGATCTGCAACACAAGACCTGGTTCACCTGCTCACTGACATGTTCGATGATACAGGCAGATGTCTCATTCCCGGGTTCTACGATGATGTCACACCTCCTTCTGAATTGGAATTATCACTCATTGGTAAGTTACAGGGGGTCTTGGAGGCCATCGGTGATGAACGGGGGTATGCGAGAGCCACTGTGCAGGAAGGTAAAGACAATGGCTACCAGAACCAATTCTGGCCCACTTTCAATATCAACGGAATCTCGGCAGGAGGAGTCAAGAAAGAGCGGCGTACAATCATCCCTGCAGAAGCTGTGGCCAGTGTGGACTGCAGGCTGGTCCCCAATATGAGATCTGACGTGATTAAGAAGTTGATTGGTGACTTTATTGATGACTGGGGGCGAAAACACTATTGTCTAGAAGGTATCTCGGTTGATTTTGAGCATGCCATGGAGAGTCTGAGCTCTTCACTGAACAATGAAAACCTCGGTCTGGTCCAAGAGGCACTTGAGGCAGGATTTGGTACTGAAGCAGTACTTGTTCCCCGGTTGGGTGGCTCACTGCCGCTGTATCTTTTCCCCGAGTACCTTGGAAAAGACGTGTTCCTTGTACCCTATGCACTGCCGGATGAGAATAACCATGCACCCAATGAGAATCTGGATCTGGACTACTTTGTCAAGGGGATCAAAGCCAGTGTCGAGTTATACCATCGCGTAACATCGTTGTAGTTCCATACTGCACACATTCAGCAATAACAGTCAGAAGCACCTGATATATCAATATACTACACATTGAGACAGATACAATTATATATTGTCTGTGTACATTGAGGTAGGTATCGATGGCAAACCTTGCAAGAAAGGGTCCACGACGTGTGTGGACTGGATACAAAACGATGAGAGTTCCAGATGAGATCTTCGACGATGTCAGAAAATACATGGAACGTCGCAAGCAGATGTATCTGGCAGAGCAGGAGGGTTTAGACCCCACAGATGTGGAATTACCCCATTCACCAGCATATAGTCTACCCGGTGGCACTTCAAAAGAAGAGATGTCAGAACTGATCAAGGAAGCCATCCGACAGGAACTGCAGGGAGGAGGGCGTGTTGGACCCAATACCGTTGAGATACCCCCACCAACACTGACCAGCCAGGAACGTGTTAAACAGCTATTGATGAACCACCCCAACCAGACATTCACAACACTGCAAATAGGTGAGATGCTGGATCTGCCCAATTCAACTGCCCGTGAGGCGACACGTACCATTGCATCTGAGGTCGCCGAGATCAGAAAGATCTCAGGGAGACCAAACAAGTTCATTTACGAGTCCACTGAAGCCTGATGGAAAACAGGAGAATTGACTCACAACAATTTTTAAGTGAGATTTTTCCCAAGATCTTGGGGTTACGGTTGTGCGTGTTTACTATGATCGGGGAATAATTGTTGAGGCTGATGGCGAGAAACTCTATCTTGATCCAGAGCTTGCCTCCACCCCGTCAAAATACCATACACTAGTGACTCACGCCCACTCAGATCATACTGCCGCAGTTTCAGGCGGAACAACCACACACCTGACCCAAACGACACTCGATCTGTGCCGTGCCAGCACAACGAAAAACCCGAGAAACTACAAAATTGTCAATTTTCGTGAACCGTTTGAACTGGGTCCATTCGAGGTGGAATACCGAAATGCAGGTCACCTGCTTGGAGCAGCCCAGATACTCATCCGACATGGTTCCACATCGTTTCTCTATACCGGTGACTTCTGCCCTGAGGATCTGCTTACGGTTAAGGGAGCAGACATGCCTAATGAGCAGATGGATTTGACCCTGATAGACAGTACCTACGGGGATCAGGACATCAAATTGGATAACCGGCAACAATCTCGTCAGAACCTTTTCATCTGGGTGCTCTCCATACTCAACAAAGGCCAAATTCCCTGTCTCAATGTGGGACCACTGGGAGGAGCACAGGAGCTCATTCGCTTCTTCAATCAGATCATGTCAACTCTACCAATCATTGTCAGCGACAAGATAGATAGTATCTCACAGGTGTTTATGCAAGAAGGTGTCGACCTCAGATACACCACATACCATGACGAGGAAATCGGCAGCCTTGTAGATGGTAAATGTCTCTTCATTGTTGAACGATCAAACAAGCATATTGCCGACCTTGAGAAACGGTTTCCTCATATCCAGGAACGACTTTGCCGTGCAATTGTCACCGGGCAGACTGCAAAATACGGGTTCAACGCCTTCAGTTTTACATCCTCTCTAAGCACCCATGCACATTTTGATGAGCTCATAACTACAACCAAGCAGCTCAACCCCAAGCACGTCCTGACGCATTATGGTCATCCTGAGAAATTTGCCAAAAGTCTCATCGACCAGCACAATATCTCTGCCTCCAGTTTTGCAGCATCTACTCCGACCAACATCCAGGATTTGGATAGAAAAAAACCCACAGTCAAAAGACCCAGTTACCTTAAACACAGACCTCTAGACGAGTTCTTCTGAGCATGAAATTGGCGGTTTTCAGCCACGCTAACTTCTAAATATTGGTGAAGAGGCACTGAGTAGTTGCAAAATGGATGAAAGGAGTGAGAGTGCCGAATATATTGACTACAGCCAATCTTGGGTTCAATTTTACTGCTGGTATCCAAATATAAGCATAATATTTTAATTGGGAATTCGGATTCGGAGACAATGAGTCAAGTACGTGACTTTCTGCGTAAAAATTACAGTCATCGCAGCCCAGGAGTACGGGCAAAGCTTGCCGATATTATGAACACCGGTAAACTTGCAGGAACTGGCAAAATGGTTATCTTCCCTGTTGATCAGGGTTTTGAACACGGACCAGGTAGAAGCTTTCAGCCCAATCCTGCAGGATA
Source organism: Candidatus Kariarchaeota archaeon (assembly GCA_016839545.1). Taxonomy (GTDB): domain Archaea; phylum Asgardarchaeota; class Heimdallarchaeia; order Heimdallarchaeales; family Kariarchaeaceae; genus Kariarchaeum. Next base: position 5,808 of record JAEOUB010000505.1, read on the forward strand.
CGATCCCCTGACCCATGTGGAGTTCGCCATGGAGGGAGGATGCAATGCATATGCTGCACCTCTTGGTTTCATAGAGACTGCTGCAAATGAGTATCCAGGAGAGATACCCATGATACTGAAGATCAATAACAATAACTCACTCTACAGCACAAAGAATCCCCTTTCTGCATTAACAAGTGGAGTACAGGATGCACTTGAGATGGGATGTCATGCCATTGGTTTCACAATCTATCCCGGTACATCTGAGCGTAACGAAAATTTCTGGCAGCTAAAAGAGGCAATTCGAGAAGCCCACGATGCTGGTCTCGCAGCTGTTGTTTGGGCATACGCCAGAGGGGAGAACCTTTCGAAAGAAGGAGAGACGGCTGTGGATGTCATTGCATACTCCACCCAGATTGCAGCACAGATGGGTGCTGACATCATAAAGGTCAAACCACCAACAGCAGCAATAGGCTTAGCTGCTGCTGAATCAGCCTATGAGAGCGTGGCAAAGGATACACTGAAAGAAAGAATTGAGCATGTCATGGAGAGTGCGTTCAATGGAAAGAGGATAACCATATTCTCTGGTGGTGCCGCAAAAGGCAAAGAGGCAGTTCTTGAAGAGATTTCCCAGATCAAAGCAGGAGGCGGTTTCGGTAGTATCATGGGCCGAAATCTGTTCCAAAGACCCAAAGAAGAGGCTCTTCAGCTTCTTGATGAGGTTATTGCAATCTACAAATCTTAGATCCCCAAATAGGTTATAGATCCATCTGAAAATTAGTTTTCTCTATATTCAAGCGATATCTGTAGGGTTCATGATACTCATCAGGGACTCTCCTTTCAAGCCAACCCTCATCATGATATTTCTTGAATTTGATCAGGAAGGCATCCTCGGTGTAGTCAAAAAAGCTGGTGAAATCGTATTTGTCAAGCCATTCATTATCTCTGGAGATAAAACATCGAACGAAATCAAGACGGACATTGATCCAATTTCTACCTTTGAAACGTCTGTTACTGTGGATCTCCTGCATTTTCTCAAAGTACACCTCCCATTTTGAGAGCAAGTGTGGGGGTACTTCAGGGATTTGAGTAACCGGGGAACCAGAAGCTTGAAGCTGGGCGATGATCTCATCCTTCTTCTTAGACTCTGCACGCAGAGTTCTAAGTTCACCAAGAGCGGTCAACACGACAGACAAATTGGAATAGAGAGTGGGAAATTGGTTGTTCAATTCACGAGGATCAACTGCAAGCCGATCGAGAAATCTCATTAATGTAGCATCATCGGTAGACATGTCTTTCACTCCAGGATATCAAGCAAATCCTCCACGTTCATCTCAACCTGAGGTTTGCTCCTTGCCACATTATCCTTCTTCTTTGTGGTTTTGCGTGGTTTTCTCGACTTGGGTGTTAGTGTTCCTTGAAGATCCTCAATCGATTTTCTCAGTTCCTGTAGCTCAGACATGACCTGACTGCTGTCAGGACTTACACCAAGGAAGTCCTCTGCAGATCCCCCTCGAAGAGAATTGAACAGATCGTTGAGATACTGAGTCATAGACTGTCCTTTGCTTCGCGATGTGTACTTCAACCATGAATGATTATCATGGGTCAACCAGACAGAGAGCATTTTGTCCTGCGCTCGGAGCCTATCACCTTTATCCATATCTATAACTATTATGTAATACTAAAAAACCTTCTTATGACCATATATACCTTAATATAACAACAACAACATATCCTTACAGAACCATTATAGATTTTAAATATGCAGATATTCTGCACCAATCAAGAAATCTATAACCATTATAGATTATAATTTTCGGGCTATAATCCCACCATGAACCGCATCAATCTGGAATGTATGGATCACCTCAAAACCGTGATTCTCTACAATGTACTCCCAATCTTCGAGACTGTATCGACTAAAGATTCGGTGGTATCGTATCACCTCGGCCGGTGTGAGGTTTTCGAATTCACCTGACTGTTGTGAGAACCAGGACAGATAGTCACGGATAGATGCGCGGATCCAATCGACAATCACGAGGTACCCCCCATCCTCGAGTGCAGCAGATATTGAGTTCATAATAGCCTGTTGATCTTCAAAAGACCGTAAGACACGGGAACTGAATATTGCGTGAGCTGAGAATTTCAATTGAGGATCATCTTGCAGATGTTGCTGAATGAACTCTGTATCCACTCCCACACTCCGAGTCTCGACCTCAGCCCGTTGTAGCATCACAGGAGATAGGTCGACACCGACCAGCTTTTTCGGCGCGAATTTCCTGCCAAGGTCCCTCAACAACAATCCAGGTCCACATCCAAGGTCGGCAATAATACCACCTTTGACAAAGTCAGTATCAATATTACCCTCAAGGGCATTCCAATAGCGGGGAGAGTGAACTCGACTGTAGGTTTCTACCATCCGCACCATGAAATCATGAGCCGTTCTTTCCATAGCACCACTCTCTCTACCTCATCAATTAGGTTTGTCAAACCTGCAAAGTTTGACCTAGAAGTCAGATCCAGTCTATCGAGATTGTATAAAATGTAAAGCCGTGAACTTATAATTCATCTTGGCATCTATGAATTATGGAATACTTGACACTGAATTCGGGTCAAAAGATCCCCCAACTCGGCTTTGGAACAGCAGATATTGGTAGTTACAAATTTACTCAAGAAGTCATTGGAAAGGCAATAGCAGCAGGATTCACACGTTTTGACACCGCATCCATGTATGGTAATGAAAAAGCAATCGGAGATAGTCTTACTGAGAAGCAGAAGAATGAACTCATTATAGCCACGAAACTTTGGGCAGGTGGGGATTTTAGGTACTCAACCACAATGAAGGAGATAGACAATAGTATGAAAAAACTCGGTGTTGAAGTTCTAGATATCTATCTCCAGCATTGGCCCGTTTCTGGTCAACGGCTGGATGCTTGGAAAGCTATGGAAGAGCGACACAACAGCGGTGAGATCCGAGGAATAGGAGTGTCAAATTTCACAATCGATCACCTGGAGGAGCTGATGGCAGAGAGAGAGATTGCACCTGTATTGAATCAGGTGGAATTCAACCCTTTCCTGTTCCAGAAGGAGCTTATGGAGTACTGCAAAGAACATGATATTGTACTGGAAGCGTACAGCCCATTTGCCAAGGGAAGAAAGTTGTCACACCCCGTGTTGCAAGAAATTGCACAAACACACGAGAAATCGACAGCCCAGGTTGTGCTGCGATGGGGTATTCAACTGGGAATATCAATAATCCCCAAGGCATCCAAAAGTGAGAATATTGAACAGAATATCGACATCTTTGATTTCTCACTCAGTAACGCCGAAATGAACGAGATCGGTGAATTGAATGAGGATTACAGGATCGAATGGGATCCCACTGACGAGGTGTGAGGAAACTAGCCCAATCCTTTAGAACAGGAAGTCACGTCATGATTTATGGTTGTTTCAGTTGAGGTGGAATTTCATGCTGGGCCGTTTTCACTTGCCGGTCAGATTGACTATCCCAATGAAGCAGATACTTTTCCAGCACTTCTGATTGTTCCCGGTGCTCCCCAACATGATCGATTTGGAAATGTGAGGGGTTATTCTGCATACAACAACTATCTCGAGGCTCTGAAGGATACATTAATAGATGCAGGATATGCAGTTTTCAGATGGGATAAAGGTGGAACCGGAAAATCTTCTTCAGGACTGTCTGCACCTATGAATATGGTGAGTGCATACAGAAAGCTTACTGGAATGGATCGAGTGGACCGCACCAGAATTGGAATTTTAGCCATTGCGGGAGGGTCAGCACATGTATACCGAAAATGGGGAGAGCTCCAGGAAATCAATGCGACACAGCAGTTAATCCTGCTCTCAACTGGGGTGAACGATCTGAAGCTCGAGGATTTGGAAGTTCCAATCGGACTGCTGATGGGAAATGGGGAGATACTCCGCAGTCAACGGGCACTGGATCGCTATAGTGAGCAGAAAAAATTACCCGTTATGTACTACAGTGAACTAAATGCATCTGAACAGCTCTTTGATATCACCAAAGGTAAAGTCAATCTATTCAATGCTCTGGATGCTAAATGGCATCCTTCTATTCTTGAAAAACTGAAGGGCTGGATAATTGAGAGGTCTAATCTTCAACAAGCTTGATAGTACCACTGAATGACGGAACAATCCCATCGAAATCGACCAAACCTGCGTCTTTTGCAGCTTTAAGCACGAGTCGCACACCTTCCCATCTCTCACCCAGATCTCGATTGATTGTATCATAGGGAACCTCTCCTCCGTGCTCTTTCAGATACTCCACAATAGCCTCAAATTGCTCTTGACGTTCTTCATCTCCAAGACCATCAATATCTCTTTTTCTGCTCATTATAGTTGAGATTAGATATGGCTATTTCAAGGTTATCAGCACCAACTGACTCAGAGTATGACCTGAATGAGAACCCTAAACACAATGGCAAAAATATCTCATCGCAAAACGAAAAGTGCAGTAAAGGAATTTAAGGCACAGGATTACAAGCCTTACAGATGGGAATATTCTCTCCAAGAAATTCAGCCCTGATGGCGATTGTATTCATGTTTGCCTACATAGCTGTTGTCAATGAAGGAGTCTTTGCCGCAGACATCAATCTTGCGTTCATGATTTTGATCGGAGGTGCAATAGGTATCTCTGCATTCTCCTTTGCTGCGTCTGAGATGAGAGAGACAGAAGGTGTGACCTATACTCTCGATCTCGGTTGTCGACGGATCATGGCACTGCTCCTATTTGCATTGTTGATTGGTATAGGGTATGATGCCTTGGTGCTGGTACTTGCAGAAATATTCTCAATTCAGGTAAATGGAGATATTGACCGAGATTCACTGCAGATATCTGTCGTAATGATGGCCATAGTAATTGGCTTTCTTGTGATCTTCCCATTTTTTCAATTCCTCTTCCTTGCCCGACCAGGAGAGGGAAGTTCGATCCCTGCAGAGTACCCTCTAGAATCAGTCATGGAAAATCTCACAGAAGTCCTTAGGTCTCCATTTATTGCCGCTGTATTGTTCTATGGTCTCCTCTATCTCATACCCATTGCACTTCTGAATTTTCTACTAGTTGAGAGCTTGCTGACAGCTGTCCTTCTCTGGGCATTGGTGTTGCCACTGATCTCTCTTGGTGCATTGGCTGGGGCTGGACTTGGAGAGGATCTTATTCGATTGCGATTGATCAGAAAACCAAGAGATCTCGGCAAACTTGGATTCCCGAAGATAAATCTGAAAACCCTGAGTGTTGAGGTGGGTGGGTTATTACTTGTAATCTTTGCACTTCAAGCTCTTGCCTTCACAGCATACTATGGGATCGTAGGTATCAGGGTGTGGTTAGGACTAGAGACGGGACAAGCCTCGCTTATCCTCAATAGCCTGGTCCTCACTCTCCTGATCAATTTCTTCAACAAAGGACGTGGTGCACTCAAGGAACTGAAAGAAGTTTGGACAGAAAGTGGGTTCAAAGTGAGTATCTTCCAACTCTTTCTGCCAGTCTTCGTATTCCTCGGAGTTATCCTTTCTTCTGCACTTGAAGTATTTGTTAACCAGTCTGGTGGTGAGAGAGGTACTCTCATTCAACTAGGACTTGCACCACATGTCCGGTTGTCATCTTTCTTCTTGGTCCTCCAGAATTTTGTGCTGATTTTCACTGCACTCTATATCTTGAGAACCACGCCAGGAACTGCAGAACGTCGACTTATCAAGGAGGTACCTGAGTTCTATGGAGAGGACTTGAGTGGCTATCGCTTCATCTACAACAAACTTCGAGATGAGAAATCAATTGAAAACCTCATCAAAGAGATGACCAAAAAGGTAGTTAAAAACAAAGAACAGGCCGAATTTCTCAAATCATTGCTCAAAGACAGCCTGGATGTCGACAACAATGATGTAAAAACTGCAATTGGAGAAGCCATTTCTTTCATTGTCAGACATGAGAACCGGTTTGACCAGGATAGCTATGAGATTACAACAGAATTGCTCAATTCAAATTCTGTTGGAGCACAGATCTACGCCATAAGGACAATGAAATCGATGTTGCTGTACCTAGAAGGCGAGGAGAAGGAAGAGGCATTGACGTACATGCAGACCTTCATCTCTCATGATGACCCTGTTGTTTCGTGGGATACCTCATTAGTTCTTTTCCGTATATTGCGGGACGAACCGGCTTACAGGAGTTTTGTTTTGGCACAGATGATCTCAACACTCAGCATGACCGACAAAATATCCAGTATTGAGGCGATCACTAGATTTTTCAGAAAAATCGCCGAAGAGAGCAATGAAATAGGACAAATGGCAATTTCCACTCTTGCAGTGCGTCTCACCTCAGGCGGTATTGAAGATCCTGAGAAATTAATCAGCGGCATCAAAGCCCTTCTGAGAGGGAACCCTGAGTTAACAGAGGATCTTATCGATCAGGTGGCAGTGACACTGCAGCACCCGGACGAAGAACTGAGAAGTAACTCCTATTTGGTTCTGGGAAATATGGCTGAGTACGGCACTGGTAAAGAGGATGAAATCCTTGAATTAATCCTTGGAGGGATCGACGATGAGTCGGAAAAAATTCAGGAAATTGCGTATGCAGCCCTTACAAAGGAGGTCGATCATGCGGTTCATCTGATCCCGAGGATTTTTGAAATACTCCAAAACAAATTCGTTAATCTTCGGGGTGTACCCCTGCTAGGTGCACTTGATGTTGTACGAGAAGTCAGTTTCATGGACAGATCATACGATGAGGAGATACTGATACTGATAATAGGTGCAACGAACTCCAGCACACCTGAGGTAAGAAGGAAGGTACTGGGCATTTTCGGAGATATCGCCTTACAGAATCCAGAACTCAGTGAGGACATGTTCAGGATTGCTGAGTCAAATCTTCTCCACGACTCAGATATTGTAAGAGAAGCAGCTGTATCTGCCTTTGGAAAAATTGTTGTAGGAAATGCAAATTATGCCAATACAATTTACCGTGAGTTGAAAAAATCTCGTGAGGATGAGAGTTATACCGTTCAGCTTGCTGCAATCGAAGCGATGGGTTTTGTCGCTGCCGCATCAGACCGACTTGCAGATGAGATCTTTCAAAGCCTGTTACCACTGCTTAATGACGCCGATTGGCAGGTCAGACTTGCAGCTCTGAATGGTCTATTCGCTGCAGTCAAAGTTCGATCCTCTCTGAAAGAACCCATGGTTGAAGCCACAACAAAGGCTTTGCAAGATCCTAATGTCAATATCCGCCTACAGACCCTCGATATTACGACCTGGATAATGAGCAATTATAGAAACGGTGGAGAAATGCTGGTTGAATACATTTCCAAGAATCTGAAATCGAGTTCAAGTGAAGAATATAGTACAATGCTAAATACTATGGAAATCATTGCGGGCAACCAGATCCTACTATTTCCAGCCATTATTCGAAATATCCAGCCAGCTTACGAAATGGAAAATAACAATGTCAGGTTCTCAGCCAATGAAACCCTGAAAGCAGGAGTTTCTAAACTCGTGGATAGTAGGAATATTAACTCTGAGGTGAGGAAATCATTAAACCAGCTTATCACCAAACTGATGAAAGCTGCAAATAACAGCAGCCCTAAGATCCGACAATCTGCATACACTGCAATCACTGAGATTTGTGCGTCGGTTCCAGAAAGCAAAGTAGCAGATAGGGGTAGAAACGCACTGTTCCGTGCGTCGAAATTAGAGAAAGATATTGCTTTGATTGAATTCTTGGAAGAAGCTAATATCAGAGCAAAGAAACCTTTAGATTTTGATTTTGGTGGAAAAGCGTGATTATTTAGCTGGCTTTGTATCGCCAATAATTTCTTCAGCGTCCTTTTCCAGTAATTCCTCAAGTGGTGGTTCGGGATCAGAATTGATATTGATCTGGGGGGCTGCGGCACTCAAGAGTCTCTGGACGGATCCAGTCAGATCGGCTGGGAACGGTAAAATCACTGTACTTGAATTCTCGGTACTGATTTCCTGAATAGTCTGTAGCAATCTCAATGTAACACCACCATGTGCAGACATAATTCTAGCTGCCTCGGCTAGTTTGCGAGAAGCTTGCAACTCACCATCTGCCAGAATGATACGAGATCTTCGTTCACGTTCAGACTCTGCCTGTTTTGCCATAGCTCTTTTCATATTGTCAGGTACTTCAAGATCTTTGATCTCTACCTTGGAAACATCAATTCCCCAAGCATCAGAAGCCTCGTCGAGAATTTCAAGAATCTTAGCATTGATTTTGTCGCGAGATGAAAGGAGATCATCCAAATCGACAGAACCTATAACAGATCGCAATGTTGTTTGGGCGATCTGACTTACAGCATACTTGTAGTTCTCAACTCGAACAACTGCCTTATCAGGTTCTTCTACAGCGTAGAAAACTGCGGCATTTACAACAGCAGGGACATTGTCCTTGGTAATTGCCTCTTGTCGGGGTACATCGATCACTAGTGTTCTCAAAGTGATGATTTGGATTTGATCTAAGAATGGAATGATGAAGAAGAGACCAGGGCCTTTGACACCTACTAACCTCCCGAGTCTGAAAATCACAGCCCTCTCGTATTCACGGATAAGTTTAATCCCATTAAGTATGAGAAAACCTAACACAATGAGGACAGGGTAAATGAGAAAATGGTTCGTCATTGGGACGATTCGACAGTTTCAGCTAAAAAATCTATGGATTCAGATACACAGATTTTGAATATAGCCATTCTTGCAAGGTAGTGATATACTGCTTCAGTCAAAAAAGTTGAGAGATACAAGACGCATAAAGAGCTCTGTGACATGGTATAGTATAACTTCAGAGACATCGTATGCATTCTTAATATCATACACATAGAACCCTTCTGAGTTCATGATTGCTTCATGAATGATATCAGAGGAATGAGCCAGCTGTTTCTCAATCATCGCAAAATTCGTGTGATCGACATTGGCCAAGAAATAAACAAAATTGAAACTGAACTTCTGACGGATCAAGATCGTGATATCACCGAATTTGAATCCTGAGAAATCTTCCTCAGATTCAAAAAGTTCGGCACTGAACATTTCCATGCTCGATACGAACCCTGCAAATAGTTGCTCATCAAAATTAATGGTTCTACCAGCGCTGTTGGGCCAAAGTTTGCGAAAATAGGGGAAATCATCATTCATTATGAAAATACCGTAAAATTCAGGGATTTTGCTGATCCGGTATGCAGAATCATTGGAGCGTAACATTGATCGCGTGACAACAGAGCGATGGAGTGAATTTTCTGAATTGTCAGGTTGAGTTCCAAGTAATTGTGTTCTGATTTTCAGTGATTGCTGAAAGGCATCATCAATTAACTTCTCTACCTCCTCTGCAGTATCATCAATGTCAAAGACATAATCGATGAAGTCATCGTTCAAACTTCGCATCAGGTTCTGCGAATTGAACTGTCGTAGTGACGCCATTGTCTGGATTTCAGGTTTAATGTCCTTTGCCTGGTTGGCGAGCACAAGACTTGATTCAAACTCATCCAGTTGATCCAGAATAAGAATATCAACCTCATAATTTAGTAGATAGTCAATTACCTCAGTGGATCGGGTAAATCTTTGAAAATTATATTTCTCTAAATCAGATCTCAATAGCCTGTTTACGCTTTCTGATTGAGCTCCATAGTACACAACGTTGAGTTTTCGAGAGAAATCTACTATTTTCTTGTGTGTCTTTGAGAAGTAATCTGCAATAATCTCGATCTCCTCGTCAATCTCATCTGGTGTAGGTTTCTCGGATCGGAGGAAATCAAAATAGTGGATATTCATTCTCTTGATAACTCGATTAATCTCATTTTCTATCGTCTGATAACTCTGCTTTGAGAGCTCTTTGAAGAAGAACATGAACTGGATATCTCCCTCGGTATGCATTACCACAGACAGTCCACCAAAATTGATCTCACGGAAGAATGAATCCTCCTCGAACAACTGTTCTCCTAGCAATGATATAGCACTGATATACCCTGTAATCAAGTATTCATCAACCCGAAAGCTGTCAGAATAGAATTTGGCAAACTTGGTCATTGATGCATAGATAACGACCATTCCCAGGAATTCCAGATCCTCGGTGCTGTGTTGATCCAGGCTAGGGTCATGAAACATGTAGTAAGATGGAGAGAATTTGGGAGGATCCTTTGTGACAAGATTGTACAGTTGAGAATTAATCTGAAATTTTGCATACTGTTCTAGGATAATAGATGAAGCCGAGAATGAGTCAATTGGTATTGGAATCAGAGCATCAACTGAACCGACATTGATCAGATCCCTGATGAAGTCATTATCATAATGAGAGCTGATTATGACGATTCTGGTTAATGGTAGATTGTCTCGTATCAATCTACTGAGTGTCACTGAATTGACGTCTGATGCATCCTCGTCGATGATAACAATTGAAAATTGCTCCTGAGTAAGAAGCTTCACGGCATCTACCGCTTTAATTACATGGACTACCCTTGTGAAACTGCGGATCTCCTGGAGACTGAGTGAGAAATCAAAAGATGATTCCGAATTACCGACGATAAGAATATCGTTGATTTCTGCCTCATCAATATCAGCCTCGAGCATAATCTACACCTGAAAATGGTTTCAGCATTCTCCATGTATTAAGTATTGTAATAAATCCAACCATCGACCAGACTGAAAATAGGCAGAATGATCACGATTACTATGAGCATAGAAAATCACTACAGCGTCCAAACCTTGATATGATGATTGAATGATAGATCGTTGGGTATGACAGTTGATCCCATTTCACTCACTATATACCAGCGTCGCTTGGAGTCAATTGCAGATGAAATGAGTCATGTCTTAAGACGGACTGCATACTCTCCCAATATCAAGGAGAGGGCTGACTTCTCTTGTGCGATTTTTGATCATGAGGGTAACCTTCTAGCTCAGGCTGAGGCAATTCCTGTTCATTTAGGATCGATGCCATTTGTCGCAAAACCGATAATCAAGATGTTTCCAAACCTCAGACCAGGAGATGCTATAGTTACCAACTCACCAAGATCAGAGTTTGGAGGGACGCATCTTCCAGATATCACCTTATTAGCGCCTGTATTTTTAGATGATAAACTGTCATTTGTTGTAGCCAACCGAGCACATCATGCCGATGTTGGTGGAATAGCGCCTGGATCACTACCAGCCAAATCAACTGAGATCTTTCAGGAGGGATTGATTATTCCACCAGTTCGTCTGTATCAGAGTGGAGAGGAGAATTCTGATCTGATGCGGTTTATCATGGAAAATGTAAGAACACCATATGAAAGACGTGGAGATCTCAGAGCGCAGTATTCTTCACTCAGATTAGGTGTCAAACGATTGCATGAGTTACGAGATGAACAATCTGATTGGGATTTTGGGTCTCTTCAGAAGGAACTACGTGAGACATCCTATACGGGTACCAAAAAATTACTTGAAGAATACGGAGAGGGAGTGGGTTCATTTCAAGACTATCTTGATAATGACGGAAATGGAAAACCGGCCCTGATCCGGTGTCAAGTGACTCTTGGAGGAGGCATGATAACATTCGACTTCACCGGATCTGATCCTGAGACACCAGGTAACTGTAATGCCCCACTATCGGTGACCACTTCTGCCTGTTACTATGCTGTCAGATTACTCACAGGCAGATCAGTTCCCACCAACGAGGGTTGTTTTGGTCCTGTAACGGTGATTGCACCTGAGAATTCTATAGTCAACCCCTCTCGAAATGCGGCAACCTCGAGTGCAAATACCGAGACATCTCAACGAATTACTGATGTGATACTCGGGGCATTATCAAACTTCATTGATCTTCCCGTTGCTTCTCAAGGGACAATGAATAACTTGATCATAGGAGGGAAACATAATGGAGAAAACTGGAGTATCTACGAGACGATAGGTGGTGGAACGGGTGGAGGACCAACAGGAGAGGGGACGGATGCAATTCAATCCCATATGACAAACACTGAGAATACACCAGTTGAAGCTCTTGAACTTGCCTACCCTCTTCGAGTGAATGAGTACAGTATCCGGGTTGGGAGCGGAGGAAAAGGGGAAAAGAGAGGAGGCAATGGTATTATCCGGGAAATTGAACTTCTCGACACTGCCACCATTAATATCCAATCAGAAAGACGAGTGTACCCACCTTATGGAAGCCATGATGAAAATCAAGGGAGTGTAGGAAAAAACATCTTCAAATTTCCCTCTCCTCTCTCAGGCGATGGTATGATTATAAATGAGGACGATGGATGGGATTCCTCTACCTCCCGTGTGGTGATCCCAAACGCTCCGAAGGGATCTACTATCCGAATCGAGACTCCAGGCGGTGGCGGGTGGTCAGGTGATGAGAATGACTGAAAACACAAATAACTCAGCCTCAAATGATGTCAACAGAAAAGGAGTGCTTGTCATATCACCTTCTGAGGTTTACCGAGACACTTTGAAAACATATCTCGCTGAATTGAATTACAGGATTGATGGGGTATTTGAAACGGTTGAAGCAAGTTACGTGGTCTTCCGGACCAATCAACCAGATCTCATCATATTTGATGCTATTACCACACAGAGTGAACTGATCAGCTACTCGTCCCTGCTTCGGGAAGAAGGTCAGGACATCCCTACATTAGTTATTCACAGTGGAGAAGGTTTCACAATCAGCCATTCCAAAATTGATTTTCTCTTCCCACCGATCAGTCCCATAGAACTTGAAAAGAAACTCGAGGCATTCCTTGTAACTGAAAGCAGAGAAAGTGATGAAGTAAGATTTAATGAATTTGTCAATTTCACCTCAGAGACACTTTTGAAAATTGCACCCGAGTTTGGAAGAGCTGAGATCCAGAGAATTATACAGGACTCAATGGAAGAATTTGCCGGAACAAATCCAGCCACTATCTCACTTGAAAGTGACTCAATGCGTGTGCAATTCTCAGAGAAAATCAATCTGGAGGCGGTAAGACCTCTATATACTCGAATGCTCAGGAATATGACGTCAAAAATCAATTCCAAAATGGAGGCGGACTGGGGAGGTTCATTGATTGAGGACGCACTTGAGTCTGTAACAATTGCACTTCAGGAACTACCACAGGCTGCAATTGATGTGGTAACGGAAGTTGGAAAAGGATATCACGAGGTATTGAAGAAATTCAAGCGTGCAGTACCTGATCACATAACCCTAGACAAGAATATCATTGCAACAAAGTTGGTACTCACAGATCTAGGCCCAGAAGTACGTTTACTATATACCTCTGATGAGGCTTTTAGAGAAGAATTTGATGTTACAGTGGCCTCGCAACTGATCACACTCGTAGGACAGGGATCAAACTACCATGAGGGAGTTTTCGGTCCTTTACCCATACCTAGAACTAATGATATTATTGCGATACTGTGGTCAAAAGTGATGAATTCCAATATTCAAGATGTCAGAATGGCAGGGAAAACGTTAGTTGTTGTTGCTCTAGGCTTCAGACAGGAGATAATCAATTTGGTACCTGACAGGGAAACACTTGGCAAGATATTCTCTGATCTAAGTTCAATAACTCACGAAGAAAATATCAATATCATGCTGCTCGAGAAAATTGCAGAGAAGTTCAGAGGGCATCTTCTTTAGTTTATACCAAGTTTTGCTTTTAGAACCTCAAACAGCCTGTTGGCATGATCCAGAGCACCTTCGTAATTCGAGGTTTTACCGGTGATATCACCCATGGCATAGACGTTTTCTGCAGACGTCTTGAATTCTTCATCAATCTGCACGTGACCCTCATGTGCATTGAGAGAGAGGGGACTAAGAAATTCAAGAGACGGGACAGGTTTCCCTTCAACAAAAAGACCTCGCACTTTCAAAACTTGGGATCCGGATGAATGATCGAAACTTATCTCCTCAAGTACCTCATCTCCACGTGCAGACAGGTTAGTTACATTCTCAAAAACATCAATCCCATCGAGTTGAGGGGCATTACCCGATCCATACCAAAGCAGGGATACCGGGCTAGTATGCTGTTTCATAAGCTTTGCTGCACGAATGGTATACTCATGGTTACCCACAATCGCGACCGGTTTTTCCCTGTATAGTGGAAAGTCACAAACTGTGCAGTCTGAAATACCTTTATGGAAGAGATCAGCCTCTCCATCAAAACCCAGGGACTTTTGTTTCTTCCCCGTTGCAATCACAACTATCTTGGTTGTAAAATTTTGGAATTTTGTGAGAACTTTGTATCCACCCTCAGTGAGCTCTATTCCGGTGCACAGAGAGCTTCGATGCGAGATCTGTTTAGCTTTCAGATTTTCCATCTCTTCCTCAATAAATTTGAGACCAACAGTGCCTTCGGGGAGAGGTGTATTTTCCAATACCCCAGCTTTTGCCAACTGAGATTCAAATGGAGATCCGAGTAACCAGAATTTGACACCAGTGTCAGCTAGTTTTGAAGCAAGATTGATACCGCTTACACCTGCCCCTATGATAATGAGGTCTGTGTCAATGTCTGGAGGCGTGGGTCGCATGGACATTATCCAAGTTTTATTCGTTACTGCTTAAAAATAAATCCCAACATAATTACTGAGAAGTGAGATTTGCCTAGGAATTGGAAAGAAAGCATAACATTAAGTTTGCCTATCGAAAGGGCACCATATGAGATCAAACCCCAACGATCTGTATATCCAAGCCTCTCGAAATCAGTTGAATGATATACCTTTCTGGGGTACTGTTCCAAGAACACTCACAGAAGCAGTTCAGCTGGCAAATAGCCAGCCTTTTGAGAGGAAAAGAACTGAAGATCTTGCCCATTTGATAGAGATCCTAAGATCATATCACAAAGATCTCGGTATCTACTCATCCAAAGTTGAGATGCATCTCAAAAGACTAGAGCAGGGGTCTGTACTTGTTGGTCAACAACCTGTGGTGATGGGCGGTCCGGGATTGATTGCCAACAAACTGGCATGCCTTCTGGTCCTTTCTGATATCTTTGAGGAGCAGGACTCAGCTTTGGCCCCGGTCTTCTTCGTTGGGGATTAC
>JAEOUB010000506.1 GCA_016839545.1 Candidatus Kariarchaeota archaeon
ATTATGGTTAAACTGATTACAATTGTAACGAAGACAGGGACGAGTAGCAGATTCATCTGGATTGCTTTACCAATGATGAATTTT
Source organism: Candidatus Kariarchaeota archaeon (assembly GCA_016839545.1). Taxonomy (GTDB): domain Archaea; phylum Asgardarchaeota; class Heimdallarchaeia; order Heimdallarchaeales; family Kariarchaeaceae; genus Kariarchaeum. The sequence continues at coordinate 85 of JAEOUB010000506.1, forward strand.
CTTGCTCCATTTGGTGCCGATTTAATTAACGATAGCATATCTCGATGTTGAACAGTAAAAGAAGACGCTTCGATAAAGATCACACTGGTGGAGGAGAGTATCAAGGCAAAGATAACCACAGCCAGCTCAACTCTCTCATCAAAATTTGCGACCTCTCGGAAGAGACCCCTGCTTGACAGTGCGAAAATCATGAATATTGTTATTGAGAGACCAATTGTAAGTCTAGATAAATGTTCAATATCACGAAGTGACGCCTTCATAGTAGATACTATCACCTTTCTGTATGACAAGCCAAATGGTGAGACTATTTTGTTCAGTAACCTCTCAGATAGGCCATCAGGATTGGAAGAAGCTAACTCTTGCGTGTCATAATCGATTCCGTACACATTATCTGCAGTAAAATATCCCAGAAGGAGTATCAAGATGATATAGCCAAACAGAAGTACTAATGCCAATACTGGGGAGAGTGCGATTTGAACTCCATACAAAATATAGATAATTAACACAGAGGCAAGTGTAAACGGCATGAATGTAATCCACCCTAAGCTCCCATCCAAGGTGGTATTTTCCAGAAAATACCGAAGGATGGGTAGAGAGAAGACCAGCATTGCAGAAACTGAGAAGGACACCATTGCCCGTGTGTAGGATTTGCGTCGAGTTGATATGAAACCGAAAATTATTGGAGATAGCATAGTTCCCGCCACCAAACCAACAATAATTAGCAAAGAGGGGATAGAAAAGAGAGCAATCGATGTAGGCAACGGATCAAATATTCCATTTCCGATGAATGGAGCAAGTGTAAGAGTTCCTACAAATCCAAAAAAGGGGAGGAAAAACGCCAGATTAGATAGCAGGTTACCGTAGAGAAGATCTTTTGACTGTACTGGAGAATTAAGTGCAACTTCCCGCCGTGATTTGCCACCTCCGTCATATACAACCCGCCCTAGTGGTGAGAGCAGGGGTGCAAATAGAGTGAAATATGAGAATATTGCGATTATTGAAAAGAAGGTTGGAATTGGCGGATTACTGATTACTTGATCTCCTCGAAAAAACTGGTAAACAATTCTCAGTAAATAACTCAACAGAAAGACTCCACCGAGGAATATGAAAGGAATATATTTTCTTGTGTCTCTGAATTTTGAAGTCGTGGTGTAGTATTCAGCCTTAAAAACAGCTTTCACATGATTTGCTTTCATGTGGCATTCCCAATATATGAAAGATAGGCTTGTTCCAGGGTCGCATGATTTTCTTTGAAGCTGTCGAGTTCGCCCGAATAAAGTATTTTGCCTTTATCGATGATCACAATTTGATCGCATACTTCCTCGACATTACTCAGTAAGTGAGTAGCAATCATTATTGTCCTCTTTTGAGATTTGTACTCTTTGATGATCTGTTTGACTTCTATTTGTGCGGCGACATCCAAATTTGCTAGAGGTTCATCTAGAAACAGAACTAGGGGTTCGTGGACTAATGCCGCAAGAATTGCCACTTTCTGTTTTTGTCCTTTACTCAATGTATCAATCAACCTGTTTCTCAGCGGGAGAAGTCCAAGTCTTGCAGCAAGTTTTCCAAAAGCAATCTCGATGTGTTCCTCGTTCATATCATAGAGAGTTCCAAGGAATTCTATATATTCGAAAATTGACAGTTTCTCATACAGTGCATACTCTTCAGGTAATAAGCCTGTAATTTGCTTGACCTCATTCACCTCAGACAGGATATGTTTCCCATTCACATGTGCGTAGCCAGCAGTTGGTTTCATGACTCCTGATAGGAGACGAACCAATGTTGACTTACCTGCACCGTTCTGACCCAGTAAGCCCACTATATGGCCTTCTGGGATTGACAGATCTATTCCATCAAGGGCTTTTATCTCACCAAAATATTTGACAAGACCTGTTATTTTGAGACCCAAAATATCTGTCATAATCACTTACTTCTGTTATTATGTAAATCAGTTATGATTGAGGGTTCTTAGCTCTGATTAACTTGATTTTGTGTTCGATAACTAGCCTAGTTAAAGCTTCAATGGGTTGGGCTGCCAACACCACACTTGGTGGTCTTGCATCTCTTCTTAATCTGCCAGAAGAGTCCAAATGCTCTTTCCAATCCTTTGATCTGGGCATGGCAAGAAGGTCATCACGTGCTTGTAGACAAGACATTTCCATGTACTTCTCGTAAGCTTCACCAATATCTTTGACAAGACCGACTTCTACCATCATCTGGAGAAAATCTTGTTGTAATTTCCTATTTTCTTTAGGCAGATCGATTTTGTTAACAACAAGTATCCATGGGATTTTACCGGTAGTAATATCTTCACCGAGTAGTCCCATGAGTTCCTCAAGTGACCTTCGATTGTGATCCCACTGGTCAAGTTGGGGGTCAAGCATAATCATTAACCCATCAGTACCTCTGAGGACAACTTTTCGAGTTTCACGGTATCGATCTTGTCCTGCAACGGTGTACAGGGCATATCGCATTAGTGGTAGGGAAGTTCCCTGGCCTTTGGGTAATTCAAATACAGACTGATCGAAAAGAGCAGTTCTACCACTCGGGTCATCAATTTTCTTCAATTCGGAATATACCGACTGAGGGTCTTCGACTCGTTTTAAGATAGAATAAATGGATAGAAGACTGGTCTTACCCGCCAAGCTCGGTCCAAAAATTGTGATTTTTACTGTTGGGACTCCCTCAGCATCACGACGGAAAATTTGACTCATACTATATGCACCTTCTCTCTGAGCTAGACTTTCGGGCTCGTCTAGATCACCTCTAATTTGACGTAAGGTTTCCCCAGAGATATTGTAGAGAACTATGTCCTCAGCAGTATTACCTAATTATACATCTAATATAAGCTTTTTTTAAACTAGTAAAGTTCTGACCCGTAAATTCACGGTTTTTTGTTCTCTCATAACCTTCTGAAACGTCAATATTTTGTATTTTCAGCAACTCTAGGGAATCCATCCGTTGATTGCCAAAAATATGGGTCCCTGAGGCTATTCTTTTTTAAAATAATACAGCTTCACAATGCGCTAATATGGTGCAATTTTGAAACATTAGATGAATGTATAAAATAAGGAAAACTAGATGAATTAATGAATTCAAGAGCAACTGATTAGAACTCTATCCGAACTCGAAACTAGTAATCCGACCCTATTGGAGGCGCGATCATCATAGTCCCTTCCTATTTTCCTATCATTCTTGATAAAATCTTTGTGACACAATTTCCAAAGTTAAAAATCTGAATAATCTCCGCATTATCAATTCTCTCGATTGTTTTATCAAACCAATCATTCTGTCTTACGCTTATCCTAAGGAATTGTTATAAATAATCAGGTAAACTGTTATATACCCATTTGGAGGATTATATGTCAGACCCAAAACCTACAGATGCTGAAATTCAGGTGATTAAGCAGGCGATACTCGGTTTCGTCGGCTCGATGGATTCTGAGAAACGCAAGTTTGAACAACAAATACGAGAAAGATCGGAGAACGTTAGATCTTCCGTTCTCGGAGTTGGAGCAACACAATTTTCATTTCAAGATGTTGAGGGATTATCCAAACAGTACAAGGATGAATATCTCAATATTTACAGGAACACAATTCATCTCAACATACTTTCCAATGGGTCTAGATTTATTAAAACTGCAATTCAACAGGGTCTGATAAGTGCAGAAATCGTCCAACAGGAATGGCTTGAAGGTTTTGAAGCATTACAAAACCAAATCAATCAATACCAGGCAATTGCTGACAGGGCTGAGCATTTGGAAGAGGAATTAGGAAAATCACATGTTGCAGCAGGTGATGTTTCGGAACTTCAGAAAATGCTTCAGGAAAAGGAACAGCTTCTGGCTGAGAAAGACACTGAAATAGTCAACCTAAACGAAGGAATGGCACGAATGGAAAATCAAGTCAATGCCATGGGTCAGAACCTTCTTGATAACCAAATGACAATTGAAGAACTTCAAGAGGCAATCAATGACAGAGATGTCCAGATTCAAGCACTGAGGTCTCAGCTAAGTGATGCCAGTGGAAGTTCAGCAGAGATGGAGGTATTACAGAAGCAGTTGCAAGATGCTAAGGAACGTGAGAGAGATCTGCAAGGGCAGGTTTCATCAGCAGGTTCAGAACTTGTCAATCAACTTCAAGATAACCTTGAGAAGACTCGTGAACAAGTACTTGAGCTCAGGCGTGATTTGGTCCAGAAAAATGAGGAGTTACATTCAATGCGACTTGAACAGGACGAGTATAGTGTCAAGATCAAGCAACATGAAGATAGAATGGTAGAACTGAAAGAAGAAAACACAGGTCTATCTACTAAGACCTCGGAACTATCTCAGAAACTCTCCGAAGTCACTTCTGAATATACAAGCATAACTGCGGAATTGAATGCAAAATCCACAGAGCTTGAAACCACAGCCTCTAAATTGGAACAGAAGATAGAGGAGGTTACAAACTTGCAGGGTCAACTTGAAGGATATGAGGGTAAGGTGGCCATGAGTGCAGAGGAGCAGGAGAGAATAAACAAGGAGATGTCAGATGTGCGTTCACAACTGGGACTCTACCAATCTTCAATTAACTACCTGAAAGGTATACTTGGGTTTGATGTAAAATTCAAAATCATGAATGTCATGTCAACAATGTCTGAAAAAGTACGGATTGATGACCTTTCAGAGGCTGTTGAGGTTCCAGAGAAGGTTGTTACTCGTGCAGCTATTGAGCTCTCTGATCAAGGCTTCATCGAAATGAGAAAAGAAGGACGGTTCCTTTTCTGCACCCTTTCCACTGAACTCAAACCTCCACAGCTATTAATTGCTGAGTGATATCATGACCGAAGAATTCTCCTCAGGTGAGACTCAGGATGGTGGAAGGTGGAAATCACTAAAGAGCTTATTTCGACGCGAGAGAAAAGTCTCAATCTTGGTAGATGGCCCAAATCTTCTCAGAAGGCTAGGTAATAGACAAATCAAAATTGAAGATATAGATGAAGTTGCTGAAAAATTGGGATCAATTGTCGATCGGTATGTATACCTAAATCATCATGCCTCAGATAAACTGATTGAGGCCATGGTCAATTCAGGATACAACCCAATTATCACTCGTGGTGATATCTATGTCTCCCTCGCCATGAAAGCTCTTGAAATTTGGAAAAGAGACAGGTGTGACATACTGCTTATTGGATCACGAGACGCAAGGGTTGTTCCTATCCTTATGAAGTTGAAGGAAAAGGGAATAGAAACTGCTATTGTTGGATTTGATCCTGGTTTTTCAGTTGCACTGCAAAATGTGTCCGATTATGCATTCGAGCTGAACTAATACTTTCATCCAGCTCTGATTATTCCTTAAATTCCCAACTGATTATGTAGAAATATGGGTAGAACACAACACACCTACAGAATGAGATTGCAGAGTCTTCGAGATCGAATGTTAAAATTGAGTTCAGAAAACACCAATCGACTTTGGGAAGCGGCTCACAATCTATCTGCACCAGCTTCGACCTTACCATATCCAGACACTCATGCAATTGCAACCTTCTGTATGATACTGGATTGTATGGCTGAAGTCATAAAAATTGAAGAAGAGCTTCAGACATCCTCAATTTCAGGGACTTCTTTTTCATGATAACCATCCTCTACCATCTCAAAGATACGTATAGGGGCAGCATCAACCTTACCCTCAACATGGTTCCATCCGATAAAGTCAACCGCAATCTTGTCGCCAAGCTTGGTGATGACTTCAATAGGTTCGTCACCGTCCGATAATAGTTCTCGCCAGTTTGCAGGTGTACTTTCATCTCGTAGATTGTAGTCAGATTTAGAACCAACAAAGCAAATGGTTTCCATATCGTCAACAAATGTAGGTCTTTCAGTCATCTTGTGAATCGGTATCCTGGCTTCAATACCATTCGGGAGGAGCACATAGATCCCTCCGCCGAAAATGGAGACAACGACTCCCAAACGGTTATCACTGTAGTCAGGGTTTCTTGTGAGGAAACTAAAACCGGCACCTACTATTATCTTTTCCAATCGCTCCGCAATTCTTGATTGTTCTCCACAATGCTCCGCAATCTCTTCTATCTCTTCAGCATCATAGACTTCTTCTGTACCAGCAATCATGGCTTTACATACTCTGTGTGCTATAACATCAGGATATCTACGTATAGGAGATGTAAAATGAAGATAGGCTGTCGACCCTAACCCGAAATGACCTAGATTAGTCGCGTTGTATATTGCCCTCTGTAGAGTCTTTAGAACGGTGAGATAGCCGAGTTTTTTATGATACTCATCTGACATCGCTTCTACTTTTTTGATTGCCTCAACAAATGGTGTGAGCATCTGTTCTCTTTGTTCATCTGTTAATTGTGCAAGGCCTTTGATCGAGGGGCCTGGAGTTTCTTCATTCTCCGGTTCTGAAGTATCTAATTTACTTTTAAGTTCTTTCGCGAAATCAGTGCCGGATCCGATTGAAAAGGAGATGGATCCTCCTTGTCCTGTTCCTGATTTTGAAAGTAAATCCATGAGACTTGATCCTGTATCTTCCTCTTTATCCGTAGAAGAGATATTGGGTAGCTCAATTTCGTGATCAAAATAGATTATCTTGGCCTGTGCATTAAACTTCTCCACATCTACCTTGTCTGGAAGGGGATGATTTCTGTAGATGACAGGGATCTTCTTCTCAGAGAGGATCTCAGCCACAGTCTCATTTGCCGCAACCATGAATGATTCTATCATCTTTGTTGAAGCAGAGCTTGATTTAGTAGTTAGTGCCATCTGACCCCCCAGTTCTAGACGTACTTCATCAGTTTCCAATGCAAGCCCCCTTCTAGTGCCTTGCAGGACCTTTGAGAACTTATTTAATGATGAGAATGGTTCTTCACCGTTTTCAATGGCTTCATTGACATAGTCATAAGAGAGGTTTTTCTTGACAATTATCACAGAATTGTGGACTTTACAATCTTTCAGTATCTTTTTCCCCGACTTATCATAATGTATCTCCACAGACATTGCCAATCGAGGTACCTGTTCTCGAAGTGAACAAAGGTTGTCTGAGAGGTGAGTCGGTAACATTGGCAAGGTCTTTGTGGGAAGATAGACTGAAGTAGCTCTACCTCTTGCATGAACATCCAGCGAGCTGTTTTTCTCAACATAATGTGCAACATCCGCAATATGAACCCAGAGAATGTATCTGTCTGATTTCTCCTCGAGACTGACTGCATCATCGAAATCTTTTGCAGTCGGAGGGTCAATTGTGTATGAAAGAAGATCCTGTAGATCAGTCCTATTTTGCAGCATATTGGGATCTTCACCTGGTTCGGAGTATTTTGATGCAATTTCTTCAATCCTGTCTTCCGTATTCCAAGCAAAGTTGGGTGCAAGCTTTATCTGTCTCTTAGAAATCGCAATCAAAGCATCGGTATCCGTCCAGTATCCGGTACGGACAAGGAATTTCACGAATGCGTCTGAGAAGCTGGTTCTGCCTTCATTGATCCAGTCCTCCGCAAGGTATGAAAGAAAACTCCTGAAGGAGAACCCATCAAGTGCATAGACATGAGTTCCTCCCAATGCGGTTTGAGGCCAATTATCCTCCACTACAAAATATGCCATAACATCTTGAATTTTGGCAACAAGCTTAGTTTGTATTTCGCTCAATGCTATTCTTGACCATGCAACAGGGAGTCGTTGCATCTCGGTTTCTTCTATATCAGGCAAATCTACCTCCACAACTTCAAACATATTGTTTTTGAGATTACCTAATTCATTCGTCTCCTTCTTGATTTCACGAAACTGTGATTCAGAAAGTGCATGCCATGTATCAGATTTACCTGGTATCAAATCAAAGTATCCAGCTCCGTAAGGTTGGGATTTCTTCATCTCTTCCCTAATCTTTTTTGCTCTCTTTGATGAGATTAAATCCTCCTCAAGGTCATAGTAGTAGGAGGCAAGACCTAGAGTTGTGAATTCACTTTCTAGTATTCCTTGATCTCTCATTTTTTGCCATACTGCTTGCTCTGAAAATGCCCCACCTTTTTCATATGCCTCTTCGGTTTTCTTTAGAGTATCCTGTATTTCGGTTATCCATGTCTTCAGTCTCCCTTTCAAGATATTTGTTTCCGGTAATAGGTCTCCTTTGAGTTGTAATGTCTTTCCAAATGTCTTCTTCTCAAGATTCTTGTCACTTGTACTTTGTATTCCTTTAACAGTATACAATTCTACCATATG
>JAEOUB010000507.1 GCA_016839545.1 Candidatus Kariarchaeota archaeon
CCGGGGTCGGAATTGTTACATCCAATGATATTACGGAGAGCTTTGACCGGATGGCTTTGGCATTAGGCGTTGGAGCGGCACTCTGTTGGGGGATTTCCATCGTATTTGTCAGACTCGTACTCGTGACTCCAGGTACAGACTCGATGGGTCTTACCGGCGCTCGGATGATGGTTATAGGTTTCAGTGCGATCCTTGTCTATCGCATTGGATTATCGACAGATCGTATTGAAGATACCAAAGAAACACGTGGTGGGTCATTCAAGTACATGGCTTGGTCAGGTATTCTGGGTTGGGTCGTAGGGGCATCCCTGTTCTTCTGGGCAGTACAGCTCATTGGTGCAGCAGTACCCACACCGATATCCAGTACCAATCCTATTGTTGCAGCACTCATGGGTCAGATACTCGGAATTGAACAAATCAATTTCAAACAATTCACTGGAATTATTGTCACAGTACTTGGTATTATCATGATAGTCCTCGCCTGATTACCTACATTCGACCAATTCTCGTTCTGAAATAGGAATAAACCAAGACTATTTGTATTTACATTATCCAATGAAATCGAAGATATGACGATTATCCGTGCTGACCAGCTCGTCAAGATCTATGACTCCCAGAGTGGCAAGATCCATGCACTCGATGGCTTGGATATTGAAATTCCCGAAGGTGCAACCGCACTGCTTGGCCCTAACGGAAGTGGAAAATCAACCCTGATCAAGATCATATTAGGGCTACTCAAACCCACATCAGGGTCAGTACGCCTCTTCGAAGATCGTGCAAATACTGCAAAACAAGCAAGAAATCTCATTGGGTACATGCCTGAAACTCCAAGCATCATCACGAAAGTAAACGCCGTCAAGTATGTACGCCATTTTGGTATCCTCTCAGGTCTCAGTTTCACCCGGGCTATGCAGAGGACACACGAGGTGTTGGATTATGTGGGCCTTGGAGATCGCTACCGCGAAATAGACGGCTACAGTACCGGAATGAAACAGCGTCTACTTTTCGCCCAAGCTCTTGTCCACGATCCCGAACTCATCATCCTTGATGAACCGACAACTGGGCTCTCACCTGAGGGGAGAGAGGAGATGCTAGAGTTAATCAGAGAGATCCACGAGGAATATGACAAGTCCATCATGTTTTCCACACATATCCTTCAGGATGTGGAAGCTATTACAAATTATACAGTCTTGCTGAACAAGGGAAAGACCCTCTTTCAAGGTACCTCAGAGGAAGTAGCTGGTCTTTATCCGGATGTTGTCATTGTTGAACCTGATGTTGAGATTGAACGTACTGCTGGGATATTAGCTGAGCAATATCAGACAAATATTATCGGCAATCAGGTACACATCACCGTCAATGATGGGATGCAGGCACCAACAATGACTCAAGTGGCAAGCTTATTACAACCCGCTGGCATTGGGGTACTCTCTGTACAGCGACGAAGTCCCAATCTTGAGGACCTATTTCTCAATCGCATTGAGAAGGACATTAACCAGTAGGTGTGATGATGACAGAACAGATAACAGAACCTGAAGCCCGAGTCTATGAGGCAAGATACAGGAAAATTGAGAAGGAGGTAGTCCCACCTTCAGCACTTGATGCTGCCCGAACTATGTCTTCATTTGAGATTAAACGTGGGTTGAGAGGTACATGGCCGAAGGTTCCCCTGGTACTAGCAGGTTTTATTGTGTTTGGCTTCGTAGTGCAGATGAATCAGTTCTTGGGTCTTGATGCAGAGACATTCTGGTTGGGAAGTGAGGAGATCAGTTTTACGATCAAGGAGTCTATCAGTCTGATGCTCACCCCTGTAGATGGACCAGGTGCCATTATGATTATCCACATTGCCGTTATTTCGGCTGGATTAATCTCAGGTGACCTTAGAGATAGAGCCATAGATCTTTACTTCTCTAAAATCAAACTCAGAACCTACTTCTTCAGTAAACTCTGGGCATCATTTATCCTGACCTTCATCGGCCTCCCACTTTTCTCTCTGATCTACTATATTATTGCATTCTACAAGCGAGTAACAATAATTGAGGATTACGGGCTCGAATTCTCAGTGATGGCAGAAGTATTCTGGAAGATGTCAGTTACGATAGTCCTGGTGACATTTTTCTTATCCACACTTGTCCTTGTTTTTTCAGCCTATACATCCAATCCTGTCAATGCTGGAGTAATGTTCCTAGTTTTTACCCTTGTATCTCGTGTCATCTTCGAGGCAATACTGTATGAAGCAACCCAGATAGATTTCTTCTATGCACTCAGTCCTATGAGTTCTCTTGACGTGATCAGGAGATATATTCTGTCACCAGATGAAATCTCTGATCAGTTCGCGGAATTGTCTGTGTTGACCTATCTGCTTTACATGGGTATCAGTCTCTTC
>JAEOUB010000508.1 GCA_016839545.1 Candidatus Kariarchaeota archaeon
AGTGGATATCTGCTCAAAACCAAGATCAAAGACTATAGAGGAAAGGTCATTTAAATTTGATAACAGATCGATTAATGGATAGTCATCCAAAGGCTGTAGCTCCAAGTAGAATCGACTTTCAAATCCTGTCCTACCCCAGATATATGGTCTATGACCCCAATCGATTGCTGTGGAGATCAATGTAGATCTGAGATCTTCTATCTTCTCATTGCTCATGAACATCGTTCCGCTCATCCAATCAATAGGAAACACTACCTTATTCTCACGGAGATAGGAAATGTCCTGAGCAGTCCATTTCCATATATGATCTGCAGATCGAGTGATATTGTCAAAATATTCATCTGAGGTTAATTCAAGGATCTGTTCTCCCAGAAGCAATTTGAAAGAATATCCATCGTCTGTCTGATTCGATGACTCGAGGAGATCATAGGTGATGAATCCAAACTCGGGTGCTGCTCTAGTAATTGATGATGGTGCGAAAACGATTATATCATCGGGATCAAATGCAAAGCCAGGAAAACTCGGAAGATTTGACAAATGTGCATAGACATCCCTGTCCCAATTTCGCGTCGTGATAGGGAATGTGTCAACATATCGATAAAATCCTGCTTGCTCTGACAGTATGATTTGTGGTTCTAGAGTTTGATACGTGGTAGCAGTGAAACCTGGTAGATTCCGTAATACACCCCATCTCTCGTAACTCTCTTGGACAAAAGCATCCCATTGATGGAAATAGGTGTTGTTCACATGCTGGACTGATATATCTAAGGCAGAAACATCAGATCCTTCGACATATTGATCAAATGCATATTGCTGATAACTAGTTACAACAATCATAGTCTGTGTGATGACCAGGATCGAGATCACCAAACCTATGACACTGGTGATGATATAACGCTTATTCATTCGCAAATATTGTATAACAAGCGAGAAATTGTCAAACAGATTGAGTCTAAATTGCTTTTCACCACGGTTAAACAGGTTCAATATGGATGCCATTAGAAAAAGGAAGAGAAGTGAGAAAGAAATTCCTGCCAAAGCAGAGAAGATTACTGATTCAAAGAAGAACGACAAAACAAGCATGTTTGCTCCAATTGCTAATGTTGAAACCGGGTAGATTATAGATAAATTTGAAGTGGTTTCAACCATAAATTGCCGAATGCTTGCGTCTATATAACAATTCAGAGAAGTGCGGGTACCAAGTCTATTTTGATGGATCAAGAAAGGAGTTTTACTGCAATGTCCACAATTGGACCTAAGGTTTCCGACCTAAGAGATGCACCCCCGATAAGACCTCCATTGATATCAGACTGAGAAAGTAGAGTTTCTGCATTAGATGGCTTCATTGAACCTCCATATTGTATAATTAGACGGGATGCTGCATCATCAGAATAATTGGTTACAAACCATGAACGGATAAATTTGTGGGCATCGATTGCCTGTTCTGGTGTAGCAGCTTGGATCTCAATCCCTGGATTCAATTCTGGATTATTAATAGCCCAAACTGGCTCATAGGCGATGATGATTTCACTCAGAGCATCCTCGGTGATACCCTCGAATCCTTCAGCCAATTGCTGTGAGATAACTTCATCAAATAAACCTGATTGACGCTGCTGTGCAGTCTCACCAACACAATAAACGGGTTTAAGGTTGTGCTCCAATAAAAGTTTCATTTTCTTGTTTAATTCAGGTCCTTTTTCACCGAATATGATACGCCTTTCACTGTGACCTACAAGGACGTATTCCACATCGAGTTCCACAAGTGACTCAACTGAAACCTCACCGGTATATGCACCTTTCTCTGTAGATGCCACATTCTGAGCCGCAAGCTGGATGGTACTCCCCTTTAGTTCCTCCTTTGCAAGGGATAGCAGAGTAAAGGGTAGAGCAAGAAATATCTCAACTCCGTCAATCTGTTGGGTCCCAAATTTGCTGGTCATATCACGAAGGGTGGTTATGGTATCTTCAATTGTATTGATCTGGAGTTTCCAGTTTCCACCAAGAACGAATTTCACAAATCAGCAATCAATTTTCTATTAAAGTGTCTTCGTTTATATCTCATCCAAATCTGCTTCAAAATCCTTTCCTGTCCAAACAAACCGTCCATTTGGCGCTTTTTTCACCAGCTTCAATTCGATTAGATCCTCGATATACTTTCGCAATTGGTTGATTGATGTCCCCATAGTGAAGGCAAGTTGGATATCCGATAGAGTCCCATGTTTCTTCAATGCCTCAATCACTCTGTATCTTGGATCACTTGCAGCCAGTTTTTGGAGAAGATCGAGTTGATTCTTCCAGGAATCAATAACCTCGTTGAGGTTTTCAAGTTCTGCTGAAAGTCGACCTTTTTCATCAGTTAGCATATCGAGCTTGTCATTCAGTTCCTCAATAGTCTGATCTTTTTGCTGTAACTGCTCTTTTTTCTTGTCGAGCAAGAGAACCAAAGAGTCTATTTCATCGTCGATCTTTTCGTGTTGAGACTCTACTTCCTGCTCTAGCTCCTCGATCTGTTGCTCCGATGCTAGGATTTCGGGAGAAGACAATATCTTTGGTCGAGGTACAAGGTCTTTCGCCTCGGGTTCTCCAGATATTTGGGTTTTTATCTCGAGGAGTATGCCAAGAAACTGCTGTAATTTGAGATCCATATTATCGATTTTCTCAGTTCTCTTGGTCAGTTCCTCGATTTTATCGAGCAGTGCCTTACGTTCTTCTTGCTGTTCGACAGCGAGGTCTTGATACTCGTCAAGAAGCGACAGGAGATGGTCCTTATCCTCAAATGGATCTTCTTCGACATGCTTATCAAAAGAAACAGGATCAGCTCCCATAAATTACATGAACAGTAATAGCTAATAAAAATTTCAGCAAAGTTCTTTCTAATTTGTGTGACAGCTATATTTTTCCTGTTGATTCTATACGTAAACCAACTTGATGATCAGGGGTGATGTCAAGAATATCGCTCTTGTATGTTACTCCCATCATCTTGATCACTGCAAACTGGTCTTGGTTCTTACTACCAACAACAGATCTGTCAAAGTTGAAGATACCATTCATAATTGACATGATGATCTTTTCAGCAGTATCATCAAGAATTCCTTTTGGCAGAACTAAAAAGTGAACTCCTCCAATTTCTACAATTAGATCTGTCAATTCTTTGAAATAATCTAGGAGTTTTGAGGGAGACCGATCGAAATCGTCTTCCTTCAACCACAACAGATTGTCAATTACCGAGAAACAAGAAATATCCTCAGTTTCTTTCCTTTGTAACATCTTCTGGAAAGCTTGTTTAAGATATGACTTTCTTCGTATATCGATTTTGCCTATCCTAGAAGAGGAAGCCACATGTGAACTGGTAATATGCCACATATCAACAAATTCCCATTGATTAGTGCCCTCAAATTTCGAAATATCCCAATTATATGCTTGAAACTCTTTCCTGACAATATGTTGAGGTCTGCTCGAGTGCATATAGTAGGCCATTGCATTTGGAGCTCCCTCAAGGAGATTCATAAGGATCTTCTGGGCAAATAGAGTTCCAAGATTTGTCTCTGGAGGAGCGTGGATGAGAATAAGGCTACCGTTGGGTATGCCAACGGCATCAGAACCGGTATCATAGCCCAGTCTTTGATCTAGAACTGTCATCCCTGTACTGTAGTAAATATCCACATCTTGTGGTTGTGTCCCGTCGATCATTGAATATCAGCTAGAAGTTTTCCAACTCACGAAGAGCGCTTTGTAAATCTGCAAGAAATTCATCTTCCTCTTCAGTGACTGATTCTGATGAGACAACAGGTGTATCTATAGTGCCAAAGTCATCTTCCATAAGATCAAAGTCTTGGTCAATTATCGCATCTAGTTCTTCCTCAATTTCCTTGGCGGATTGAATAATCGTCATTCGTGCCATCCCAAGCTGGACATCGTTATCTGTGATAATACATAAAACCGCATTACCACAGTCAGCGACTAGGATTTTTCCGGTTTTAAACTCTGCAACGAGGGTTGACATTTCTGAGAGACCAACATTGAATCCCTGTTGTTCGGAAGCCAGATAGACTGCACTGGATATTGCCCCCATACTTTCAACATCACG
>JAEOUB010000509.1 GCA_016839545.1 Candidatus Kariarchaeota archaeon
AATATCCCAAACGGGGTATCCCTGTTCTCAAATCTACCTTTTACCTTGAACAATGTTGCATTGTATTTTGTGTCATCCATCCATGTATGCAGTTCACTCAGCAACCTACTCTTCCCTAATCCAGCCTCCGCACTTATCAGAACCATGTGGTAATCTTGGTTCTCTGCTGTAACTGTTAGACACTGACGAAGTAGATTGAGTTCGGCATTTCTACCTATGAGTGGGGTATGGATCCCCTCTATTCCTCGCCCTTTGGTTCGTTCTGAGTGGGGGAGAGATCGGATGACATTGTAGACCTGCACAGGGTTATCGAAACCCTTTGCAATTACTTTCTCTCCTGCTTTAAACTCAAACAAACCTCTGACATGGTTGTAGGTATATTCTGAAATAAGAATGCCATTTGCAGGTGCACTACTCTCCATACGGGCAGCGAGGTTGACTGCATTGCCCATGAGTGTATCTTCTGCCTCTGTCACCCCTCCAGTAACCACTAATCCCGTATTGATGCCTATTCGGACCTTAAATTCGTTGAGTTTCCATTTTGCTTTCAATTCTTGGGAGATACGTTCTGCCTCTTTAATAATGCCAATTCCTGCCATAACTGCCATCTCAGGATCGTTCTCTCTAGATATTGGCAGACCAAAAGTGGCCAGAAATCCGTCCCCCATATATCGTGTCACTCTTCCACCATATTGATTGATCGGGATGGAGAGTTGTTGAAGTGAGGAATCCATGATCTCCATGCTATCCTCGGGGTCCAGATCTACTAGCAGGTTAGTTGAACCTACAACATCCACAAATACAATGGTCATTATTTTTCGCTGTTTATCTGGTTCTATGACTTCCGATCGCAACTCTTGGATCTGGTGCCGCATGGCTTGAATTGCAGGATCGACAACGCGATCTCCTAGAACGCTTCTTTGAGCCTCAAGTGCAGTAATGGCGCTTTCCAATTCCTTAACTTTATCGCTCATAGGACACATCACCGTTAGCTGACTGTAGCTTCTTATGTTCGAGTGTTTTTGCAGTACAAAAAGTGTTTCAGTACTCAGGCATTAATCGATTTTGCAATCTCTTCCAATTTTTCAGATATAGGATCATCATCGTCCAATAGAACTTCATTTTGCAGGATTTTAAGACTTGAAGGAGGGGAAAATGGTATTTTATGGATCGATTGCAGAAAGGGATACTCGTATTTTATTATAATTTTCCACTCATTAATGATCTCATCAAATCCAGACAGATCTGGAACCTGATTGATTATCACGTGGAAATTTTTCTCACCACTTGGAATAGTGTTTGCATATACCCGATCTAACAGTATTTTGAAGCCTTCAAACGAGTTCTGGTCAGGACGCAATGCAAGTACAATATGATCGGCTAATACCACACTGGCGATAGCAAGATAGTTTACACCAGGTGAAAGGTCAATGATTACAATATCATAATCTAGCGTATGTATCTCCTTCTTGACATCTAGAATATTTTGTAACAGGCTCTCGTAGTCTCTATTTCTCATAAGGTTCTGGTGGGCAAACTCACTGGAGGCAAAGATCATATCGAACGGATTATTCCTTACAATGTAGGTTTCCAAATTCTTGGGTTCTTTCAGGTAGAAATTGATGAATTTCGAAGGGTTCAGCGTCCGAAAGTTATTAGCAAAAACTGGTCCATCAAGATCTCCTTCTATAAGAAGAACTTTTTTTCCATGTTCTGCAAATACACGGGCTAGATTGTAAGAAATTATGGTTTTACCTGAACCTCCTTTGTAGGAATGTATCATAATGACTTCCAAATAGCTTCCACCTTCCTTCTCATCCGTTGAAGACAAGGTAATTTTAAATCTGTCCCGCTTTGTGTATTTGTATAGGTGAAATTACGCTGTCCAACAAAAAACAAGAGTTCAGAATTGATTTGAGAGATGACTTCATTGATGTGTATCACAACATAAAATCAAGGAACAAGATACGTTCAAGGGTCGATGTATTTCGACATGCATTATCAGTTACAGAACAACTAGAAACCGGCCAATCATCTCACGAGCTACATCCCCAATTTAGATATATGATAGAGCGAATTCTTACAAGATCAGATGTTCAGGAAAAGTTTGGAATACATAGTGAGGACGATTTCATACGAACTGCAGTATCAAATTTGATACGAGATATTAACGGTTTTATCGCTGAAAGATCGCTAGTTCATTGGGATATTCGAAGTTCATTACAAGGTGTTGAAAAGCAAGTTGCCCTTTCTTTCAAAGAACTTCATCTTCAATCAAAAGATAAGACAGTACTTCTTAGTGACCTTACCGACTCTCTTCCTGATTATTCCCGGGAAAGAATTTCCAATATAATGGACGAATTTGTCTTTCAATCACTAGTGACTGCAGAAAGAATGGGAAAAGATGTAATTTATCATGCAAATTAATTCAGAACATTGTTTTTGGATGAATTGCAACATGACAAAAGTCGTATTGGAGAACAATAGACAGTCCCAATTTCACTTCTCTAATGTAATCCAGGGAATCCTTTGAGAAAATCATTTCTCTGTGAATGAGGTCGCTGACACGATTGATCACATTGTGTTCATTTCCAATACCGGGTAAATGTCCACTAATCAGGTGATATATCACACGACCTTCATTGCGGTACTGTTCAATATACTTCACGAGCTCCTGGATCTCAGGACTCATTTGCTTTGCCTTTTCAGTGAAATGTATCGTGTTGGTCAATAAAACATTCAGAGTATGAATTTCCTCATAGGTCAGTCTCTTCAGGCTCCCTTCCACAGGATAGTCAAAAGCATATCCTGTCTCGTCTATTGCGACGGCGTCCCCATGATTGTTTTCATGACTCGTACTTTCCGATGTCATACGCAAAACATTCTTTTTGCGATATTTAAAGAAGTGCGGATTTTCAAGGTACTTGATGTGTGTAAAAAGTACATGACATGTATTTTTGTACCTTGAGATGTACATTCGTATAAAATCAGCATTCTATCAATAGAAAAGCCAATAGAATCGTAGTTATATTTTTCATAATAACACCAAAATAGCTCATAAAATTATGAAAGAATTTGAAAATATTTGTGCAACAAAGTGATTCTGAATAATCCTAGGTCGATTTTTCTGACAAAATATATTAATTCCAAAGCATTTCTACATAGGTGAACTGGCGGATTTTGCTCGTGGGCTTTACATTAGTATCCGCTATCCTTTCGTCAGCAACGCTTATGCTGGTAGACAGTTTCACAACTCTTCATTCCTCAATTCTGATCCCTTTTGTCATTAGTAGACTGGTTATTGGTGTCTTTATTGCGGGGGTATTTGTGACAATGTTTCTCACACCCATGAATGCAAACAATATTCATTATCTCAACATTGCAGGTATCATGTTTCTTCTGGCCTATTTGCTAGAAACATACTCAATATTGATGTTAAATTCCATAAATTCACAGCACCAGGTCCTCTCTTATCAGATGTTTGCTGCTTCACAATACCTCATTACTATCGCTCCTGCTCTCTTCCTTTATTATGTGATCACATATTTCAAAAGAGACGCAACATTCCTGGAGTTCAGTCCTGTCTTCATAGACATGGCAATAGAGACCATTTTTCAACCTCTGGGGATAACCTCATTTATCACTACACTTGTGATACAAAATAATGAAGTCAAATATTGGGTATATTCTCCCACCAAGTTTTGGATCAATGTAGCCTATTACATCTCCATCGCTTGGTTGGTGATATACATGGTGTATTTGGTATCCAAGTCTCGAAGTCAAACTGTCTCTGATATTGCGATAGAGCAACAAAATATCTTCCTAATCGGGATCTTTACCGTATTCATGGTCTCTCCCCTGGTATTCTTTTTCAACAATTTCATTTCTAATCCATTCATCAGATTTTACTGGATAGCAGTTGTTGGTAGATCTTTTGTAGTTATTGGCCTCACTCTGTTCATCGTTACTTTTTATCGCTCTTCAGAAAAGATTGATTTCTTTCAACCCCAACCATTAGATGCCCTGTATGTCTTGAACTCTCAGACAGGAGCAATTCTCTATCGGAAAGAATACAGAAAAAGTCACAATTCAGAGGTATTAGAGGGAATTGTAACGAATGTAACCATCATTAACAAGATGTTGCGAGATGCACTAGGCATAACAAGTCTCATGACATCTTTGGATTTTGTCGATCGTCAGCTGTTTATTGAGACAGATGAACAGAAAGAGCTAATTATCATGCTCTTGGTAGAATACGAAACATCTGTGATCAAAAATTCTTTCCAAGCATTACATCAAGATCTTCAATTGCTCCGTAGATTCGATATCCCGGTATTTGAGAAGAAACTAAACGCTACATTCAGGATGTGAATTCAATGAGATGGAGTGGTTTTAGATTATCATACAGTGTTTATGTCAGCATATTCCTGGCTGGTCTCCCACTTCTTGCGGCGTTCTCTTCATTTTTCAATTGGAGAGCTCCAGAAGATCCCCAATACCTTCTCATTGTGGATTCAATATTACTTGCCAATCTAGTCTTGATGTTCTTTCTCTTTTTTGAGATCAAGAATTATCGAAACAACCTCATGAGCCAAAATGTGCTTCTTGTAATTATGACACTTGAGGCAATCTATCTTCTATTGACAATTTTGAGCAACAATTATCTGATCATCAATCAGTCTCCCGCAATCCTCTTTTTCAGAATTGCAAATTCAATTAGGGATCTCCAGCCACTCTTTTTCGTCTATTATGTTTCACTGTACATCCGTCCCAAACGAATTCTCATCAATTATTTCCTGGCAGTGATGATCTTCATGAGTACTCTATCTTTGAGCCTCATCAATCTCTTTGGTTCGATTCAGAGTACAGACAATTTCCAGACTTATGTACCATCAAGTCCCTCTGTTGTCACCACTCTCACAATTTTCCTGAGTTTTATAATCGTGGGCATATTCGTTATTTCGGAGATATTTCTACCACGTACGATAAAAGATGTGTTTTACAAACCACTACTTGCAAACCAATACGTCATAGTTTTCATCGGGATGCTAGTTGTGTTCTTTCTTAGTCCAATATTGACATACCTACCATCGGTTATGGGTCTGCAACCAACAGTAACTGTATTTCTTGCAGCGAAATACCTGAGAACATTTGGATTGGTATTGTTGATACTGCCTCACTTTTTTGGCAACGATTTGCCATTTGGTATCATTCCCCAAAGTGTCGAGAAATTGGTAGTTATGAACTCAGTTGGTCTACCTCTCCTCAGTTATGATTTTGGATATGAAGAACGAGTCCTTCATTCTGATCTTCTAGTCACCAGTTCACTCACAGCGATTGTAACGTATCTAACCCACTCTCAAATATTGTCTACCCGGTTATCATCCATAAAATTTGAAGATCGGCAGCTTTTGTTTATCATCCAGGAGAAACTTACCTTCTTGATAATTGTGAAGAAACGGACGAAAATTA
>JAEOUB010000510.1 GCA_016839545.1 Candidatus Kariarchaeota archaeon
GCCACGATCTATGAAGGTCATGACGAGAATATCACAATCCTAGATGTTCGTAGTCCAGGTGAGAGAAATATTTTCTATATTCCTGACTCAGATTTCAGTTCACTGGTTGATATACCTACGAAATATGCTGATTTTCCAAAAGACCAACATATCGTAACATTCTGTTTAAACGGTATGAGAGCAACGACTGCATGCAGTATATTACTCAATCTTGGTTTCGAAAATATTTCTATCTTAGATGGGGATTTCATCCCTCAAGTTACCATTGAGGAATTCAGGGAGATCTTGAAGTCTGATAACGATGTAAATTTGATAGACATTAGAATGGAGCTGGAATGGGAGCATATGGGTATAATACCGGGTACAACACTTCTGACACAGGAGTTCTTAGAACACGAATTAGATAACCAACCATCTGAGGGATTCCTAAACATGTTCAATGACCAAACAATCTTCATTTGCTTGAGTGGTAAGCGATCAGGAGAGTTTGCGGCATATATCAACGAAAAATTAGGTATATCAGCATCAAACTTGAAAGGCGGATTACTTGCTTGGCAAAAATTAAAGGAGGAGGTTGGAAAATATGATCAATCGATGGTATATGATCGTGAACGGCAAACCAAATTCTTTGATAACGGATTGGTGTGATATTATTGGAATATAGCCCATATAAAAAATTCGAGAAGGAAGAACTTACCCTACGGGATCAATTGGCAATAGATCGAACAATATTAGCTAATGAAAGGACCTTCCTTGCCTATTTACGAACTGGGTTTACAATGATTGTAGCTGGTTTAACTCTAATTAAATTCTTCACTGAAATAGTCTATATTATCAGTGGAACCTTCCTAGTTCCTATTGGAGTAATAATTATGCTACTCGGTTTGAGAAGATATTTTGATATGAACTCGGGATTGGACTTTTTAGAAAGTTAATCCTACACCTTCCTCTACTACCATTACTCACTCATTTACACTGAAAACGAATATGTTGTTATCTTCACAGAAACAAGCTTATTTATCTACCGAGAAAGGAGATGAAACATGCCCGCGTTGGAAGATAGACATGGAAGAGTTATCGGGAACGTAAGAATATCTCTTACCGACAGATGCAACTTGCGATGTGAATATTGCATGCCAATCCAGGGCATTGATTGGATAGAACGAGATGAGATCCTAACATTCGAGGAAATCCTCCGTTTGGTTTCTATCTTCTATCGGTATGACATTAAAAAATTCAGACTTACTGGCGGAGAGCCTTTGGTGAGGAAAGATGTCGTAGATCTAATCAGGATGATAAAAACCACCTTTCCAGATATCATTTTGTCAATGACAACAAATGCAGTATATCTAGAAGAACTGGCCCAGGATTTGAAAATTGCAGGATTGGATCGTCTTAATATCTCGTTGGATACATTGGATCATAAGACATTTGAAAATTTAACGAAACGCGACCAGCTCAGTGCGGTACTAAAAGGAATCGCCAAGGCCAGGGAAGTTGGATTTGACGACATCAAAATAAATGCAGTATCGATTGCTACCTTGAATGCCGATGAAAAATCACTTCAGCAGTTTGTTGATTTGGCAAAGGAGTACCGCCTCGAGATACGATTTATTGAACTGATGCCTTTTAGTGGGAACAACTGGAAAGATGGAGGTTTCATTGCCTCAAAGACTCTCAGAGATGTCTTCAATTCCTTTGATACTCTGGAAGTACTGCCAATGGTGGATAAATCTTCAACGTCTACCTCATGGAAACTAAAGGAGAGTGGTGTAAAAATTGGGTTCATCTCATCAGTGACAGAAACTTTCTGCAGTGCATGTGATCGTATGCGTATTACCGCCGATGGCAAACTTAGACCTTGTCTTCATTCCAAACGAGAGTATGATATTCGAGAATTATTGAGGGATGGTTCTGAAGATAATATCATTGAAGAATTGATTAGAAAAGGACTGTCAGAGAAATGGGCAGAACACCCTGATTTTACAAAAATAACCTATTTACCACCTGTTGATGACAGAGAAATGATAAGAATAGGCGGATAAACTATATTTCTTCTCGATCAACCCATTCTCTGATTCCTTCTCGAAGATCTGAGAAAGCTTTCTGAATGTTTAAACCCGTCAGAGCTGATGTTTGAACCAAGCTAACCTTAAATCTGCCATCAAACCGGCTTTCTAACTTAGCTCGATATTCC
>JAEOUB010000511.1 GCA_016839545.1 Candidatus Kariarchaeota archaeon
CATCAAACTCTGAAAGTGTACTTCTGAAAGGTGTATGTCTTAGACTGGTGCTGCCAGTCGACCAGGTCCAATTTTTCCAGGAGAGGTTCGCTTTTACCTTATTGGATTTTGTTTGAGGATCAAAGAACTCTTGCAGGATATAGATATGTAAGATGGGACGTGATCTCAGAAAGGAGAATATTCGTGTCCCAACAACACTCCTGAAATTGGAATGACTGATATATCTTGAAAAGAAGGCGTGTATTATTGGAAAACGTTGTGAGTTCTCTATTGAAGGATCAAGACAGTCTTCGAGAAATTCATAGAGTTGGGAAGGGTTTCTGCCCCAGTCTGTAAGAAAAGCGGATGAATTAATTAGTGATACTATAAATTCTGGAATCTTTGTTTCAGGTCGACGTAATGACTTCACCAGTGCTTCTCTGACAAGAGGTGTCTCGTATCGGACATATGAAAGGATGAGTTGCTGTCTTGATTTGGTATGGAGAACGCCTTTCTCCTCAAATCTAATCATTTTTCGAAGAGAATTCTCTTTCAACATGTCTAGGATGAACTCAATCATTTCAAGTTGCAGTGTTGATTGTTTCTCAGTCTCTATAGCAGTGTAGATATACTCACGGTATTCTGCCATCCAGTAGGTTTTGATATGGTTGAAACCTTTTCTTCTTTTAGCAGGATCCATGTGTAGAAGGTTTTGAATGACTTCCTCAGGACTTGAGTCGTGACTCATAGCTCTGAACATCCAATATTTTTCTCATATAATTTAGTTGATGTAGTGATCGGTAGAACCTGTTCCTTTTGGTATTGAGGAATCAGTATAGGAGAATAAATTATAAGTATTAGAAATTATTAAGAGGATTGCCAATCATCAATTTGATGGTTGTCCCGAAGATGGGCAGGTAGCTTAGTCGGGAGAGCGCAGGACTGAAGATCCTGAGGTCGTGGGTTCAAGTCCCATTCTGCCCATATTTTTTTTATTGTGTATTTTGAGCTACTGTATTCTGCATATGCTTACGAATATCATCGATGACTTTCTTCTCTTGATCTAAATCAAACTGATCATGCATTTTCGTAACATCAATTTCCGAGAGAAGTGTCTCAAGGACCTGAAGGTAACTCTCTATTCCAGGATGTGCCTCTGCTGATCGAGATTCAAGACCATAGGATAGAACTCTTTGAATGAGTGAATACTGATCAGCCTGATTGATGTCCAATGTATCCTGTGATGCAGTGTCTTTGAGCGCTCCAGTCGCATCTAGTAGTTCATCGAGTTGATAGAACAGTTCTAAACTGTCTTCAGATTTTCTTACTTGTCGGTTTGCTATTGCAGCATAATGACTCCAGAACTGAATTGGTGTATCATGACTGTCCCGTGTATAGTAATCACGTCCTTGCACCCAAAAGATATGTTCCAACCTGATGGTGACCGCATGGGTTTGACTGTGGTTATGGTCATGACCCATCTGCTGCTCTCGATACTGTGCCTGTGTCTGGATTGCACGAAGATGACTCCAGATAATGGCAATGAGTACTTCTGCCTCAGCATCGGTAGAATTAACTTCTTTCCAGAATTTACGACACTCATCTTTCATGGTTTTCTCAAGGCTGCTATAGAGTTTTCTTACCATTTTGGGGTTGGCATCCTCTATACGACTGAACGTCTGATAGGCAGTTGAAAGTACATTTATGAATGACTTTGGAATGGAATCAGAGAGAAGAGCGAGGTGTTGTTTGATCAATGCCAAACGGGAGCTGTCAGGTACTGGAAACATAATGAGCATTTCCAGGCTGAGAAGTGGTTCCAGAAGGGGAAAATCAAAATTATAATTCTCAGGATCTGAAACAAGACGTTTGAGTTCCTCGATAAAACCATAATGTAGGTTTATCCTTCCATGATATTCATTAAATGTAAGAGGGAGTTCTTCGCCATCAATTGAAAATATGCGTGTCTGAGGATCTGCCTCGTCCTCTGTGAATGAATTGGATGTAATAGCGGTTGAGATTTGATGATTGTGGAATGAGAACAGGGAATCAGCTAAACTTTGATTCAGCTCACTTAATTTCTCTTTGAGATCAGCTGGTTCAGTACCCATTGCGGATGCAAGGGGAGTGATGAAGCCCTCTTCTGTGATTTTGTCA
>JAEOUB010000512.1 GCA_016839545.1 Candidatus Kariarchaeota archaeon
ACAAATTGTATGGAAAAATTAGTTGGCACTTGAGTATTAAAATGTATAAATGCTATGTAAGTAAATTACATTACGCATTATTCTGTGTATCTAAATTACAGAGAAATTTATGAGGATAACAATTAGTCTCCATGAAGTCTCTTGTCATGATTTATCATTCAGTGAAAAGCTGACAATGTTAAGAACCATCTGTTAGAACTTAAAGAAAGCTCATCATCGCTTATTTCGGAGTTCCATCCTCTCTGTACATCAATTTTTTCAGGTACAGTGAGATATAGACCAGACTAATCAGGACGGGTACCTCAATGAGCGGTCCGATAACGGTACTTACCGCCTGTTCACTGTCGATCCCGTAGGTTCCAACAGCAACTGCAATCGCCAATTCGAAATTATTCGATGCTGCTGTAAATGAGAGGGTTACGGTTTTCTCATAGGCGAAGCGAAGGAGCCAGGCAATACCAAATGAAACCAGAAACATCACCATGAAATAGAGAAAGAGAGGGGTGGCCACTTTTAGCAGGGTGAAGCGAAGGGCGAGGATCTGTCTGCCCTGCATCGAGAACATGACGATTATGGTAAACAACAGGCCAATAATTGCGGTAGGTCCAAGCTTCTTGGCGAACTCGTTATCGTATTTCTCCTTTCCAATTCGTTTCAGGCCAATGTATCGGGTAATAATACCAGCCAATAGGGGTATACCAAGAAAGAAGAAGACACTAAATGCGATCTCGCCAATAGAAAGGTCAATTGACGATTTCTGTGCACCTAGCCATCCTGGTAAAATATTGAGAAAGAAATAGGCATAGACCGAGTAGACCAGTACCTGAAAGACAGAATTGATTGCGACTAGAAGAGCGGCATCCTCATTGTCCCCACCAGCCAGCATATTCCAGATCAGAACCATGGCAATACAACGGGCCAATCCGACAATAATCAGTCCCTCTCGAAAGCCCGGTTCATCGGCAAGGAATAGCCAGGCAAGACCAAACATGAGAAATGGACCAATTATCCAGTTGAGCAGCAGGGAAGTCCCAAATAGTGATTTTTCCAGCTTGTGACCACTCCCTGCACCTCTCATCTCCTCATACTTCACTTTGGCAAGCACTGGGTACATCATCCAAAGTAGTCCAATTGCAATAGGCAACGATGTGGTTCCAATTTGCACCACATTGAATAGGGCTACAATAGCTTCTGAGTAGCCCAACACAAATCCAGTAACCATGGCCAATAGTATCCACAGGGGTAGAAATCGGTCCAGAGTGGACATCTTACTCACGACACTCATACAGTAACCTAGGTGCACAGAGACAATGGAATTAGATTATCTTTCTGAAATGGTTGTACAGAATTGACCAGAATTGTGGATATTTGTGGCATCTGTCGCAGACTCAGTGTGATGTCGTTCATCCTAATTTCAGAACTTCCGGGGAGATCCAGTCCATATCGTCCTCCAGGCAGTGGTTCCAGCCATCATGGATCTTGCGAGACCAGTCGTCCTCCTCGATGGCCAGCTCATACGCCAGTGTAGAGAACAGGCAGTGGTGACGGTGCTTGACAAACAGCAATAACAGGTCACGCTGGCTGTCATCATAGCTGAATTCCGTTCGATACCCTGCAATGAAATGAGGAAAGAACTCAGCAATCACCTCGTCTCGCCGGTCTGCTCCCCCAAATCGCCAGGCATAGTGAAACAGGATGGCTGCAATATCATAGAGATAGTAGTGGTAGATACAATCATCAAAATCGATAATGGTCATTGTGTCCTGATGAATGATCAGATTGGCCTCATGCAGATCCTGGTGAATCAGCCCGTAGCTACTTTGCGTCTTCTCAAGAGTCGAGATCTGGGAGACCACCTTGTTGACCCTGGAGAGAATAGTCGGATAATCCTTGAGCACATCAGTCCTCTGGGCAACGAGCATGTCCTCATGCCAGTGCTGCCGTGGGATCTGTCCACTCAACTCCGAGGAGAGCCTGTGAATTCTGCCAACCAGAGCACCCCACTGCTCCATACGATCGGAAGTGAGCAATGTCTGATCCTCGGTAAAATTCACTCCCTCCAGCTTCCTGAACAACACACAGATGAAGTCATCACCATCTGAAGAATATACCTCGATATCATTGCCACCTATAGATGGCTGTACTTCCACTGCTGCAACCCCATTGTCCCTCAGGTAGGCAATCCATTCCAGCTCTCCCTGTACTGCTGCAATCGAATTGTAGCGAGAATGGGCAATACGGAGATAGTAGTCCTCATCATCCCTTCTCACTGTGAACAGAAAATTCTCATAGGAAAAACGGGGGTCCATGTCATCTTTTGAAATATTGTACCTGGATGCTATCTCCTCAATAATCTCTTCAGTCAGCAGGTGATCGAGTCCCACTTTCATGTGCCTGTGTCTGCAATCCACGTTTTTTAGATGTCTGTACACATTGAGCACGTTGACCATCTCTATCAACCGAAATGACGATACAGTCGGTCAATTCTGAATCAGTCCAAAGTTGTGATCTTTGCGCACTATTAAGTAGGAACACAGCATCTGCAACGTATGGGAGTAAATGAGGATATCAAGCGGTTCTCAATAAACCCTGAGCAGAACCTTGAGCTCCTACTTATGACAGAAGTTGTTGGCCTGGAGAGTTTACACTACGGCTATTTCGAGGATGTTCCGGAGAATATTGAACTGGCAGATATCAGGCGTGCCCAGCTACGCTACACCACCACACTCTACGACTGGATCCCCAAAGGTGTCAACTCAGTACTCGATGTCGGTTGTGGAATAGGGGATAATGCACGGTACCTGGTGAGCAAGGGACACACTGTAACAGGGATCTCTCCCGATCTCAACCATATCCAGTATTTCTCAGAAAAGGAGGAGAACCTGGAATTTGTCCACTCTACAATCCAGGATTACAATTCTGAGAAGAGGTTTGACCTGGTTCTCATGAGCGAGTCACAGAACTACTTCTCCATGGAAGATGGGTTCTCCAAGACAATACAGCATCTCAATCCAGGGGGCCATCTTCTCGTATCAGGTCACTGGACCCGCTCTGGAAAGGATGAGTATGAGATGATGCACTGGGAAGATCAGTACATCGAGAAGGCAAGTGAGTATGGGCTTGTTCTGCAACGTCAGCAGGACATCACCCAGAATATCATACCAACTCTCGGATACATCCACCACCTTCTGACACACAACCTGCGGGGACTGGTGAAATTTGTTGATATCTACGCTCACAGGTTCATGCCCCGTAGAACGGCACTGGCAAAATTATTCCTCGGTGGTCAGATTGGAAAGGCAGACGGAATAATCGATTATTTTGAGAGATTTGTCAACCCTGAAAATTTTGCTGAGCACAGTTCATATTCCCGTTTACTGTTCATACAGGAAGCTCAATAGTTGCGATCCTGATACCAACAATAATAAGGCTGCATCACCAATAATATCCAGATATTGTATGTACACGGTCCTCATCACCATTACTGCATTCTATCACTCTATCGTGTTGACCTTTCTGTTCTTCCTACGACTGCAATCCCGTACCCAGTCACAGATCTTCGCACAGGTGGGAAGACTCTACTGGCTCACACTGCCCCTGGCGCTGATCTCACCTCTCCTTGGGTATCAGGCAGATCTTCTGTGGGCGTACCTCATCTTCGGGACCTACGTGGTTGTGGCCCTGCTGCTGGACCAGGTCCTCAGGATACAATTCAGATCCCGTCCCCAGATCATAGTTCCCTATGTCATCCTCTACTATATGGCCAACTATGCCATAGTCATCCTGGTATGGTCGGAGAATACCGTGCTCGGTTGGATCACCGCTGCTCTTGTGGTGCTTCAGGTGGGTATCAATCTTGCCAGTCATATTCTGCCACAGAGACAGGCTCCGCTCCCGTCATGACCCTGCTCGGCAACTCGAATTTTGTATAGATATACTCTGTATCCCGAAATAATTCGGGAATTGATTAAATTTATATCCCCGATCTACTCTAGAATACCCATGAGATACGATGAAGAGAGCGTAGCATATCAGCAGGGTACGGTATTTTTCATTCTGGGCATATCATTGATTGCAGTTGGTATTGCTCTGGGTACAATCAATCCTGCCCTGTTTGTATTCATGGCCATCGGAGTGGTGTATATGATGATTGGGATGACCAAGCTACAGCAGGCAGTGCTTGATGATGTTAGGACAAGCCAAACTCTAACATTTTGAATGGAAGAAACCATCACATGGATCGGGTTTAGCTATGAATTTGGCATCTCCTGAGTTGTAATTGCTATCTGATCATCGTGACTTGTTGGATTTCGGACCCACAAACTGTAGTGAAATATCCCGAAATGAACCTCTATACACCGAAATATCTGGAATATTGACTATGTTTATATTCTCAGCCTGCAATATGTACGCTATGAGTAATCAGCTGAGAAATGACAATTACCTTCCTGGTATTGTGTTTTTTGCATTGGGAATCGCACTGATAATCACCGGTATCACGTTGGAACTAATCACACCCATCATGTACATCATTTTTGCACTGGGTGCCAGTCTCCTTGGAATTGGATTGGCTATGCTGCCCGAGGCAGAGTTGCGTGGTGCAACATTGAGTCAGTTTCCAGTGTGATATTAGAGAATCTCGACAATAGCGGCAACGGCCAGAACAAGGACGATCATCAGGATCATCATGTCTAGAGTTCGAGAATACCCTGCGGGAGCTATCTCTCCACGGGCATCCATGTCTTTTATCTGAGGCGAGAGCTTCCAGAAATAGCTCAGAATTGTAAGTATCAGGACCGCAAGGCTGTAGAGTACAACTGTATCCGATGCAAAGAGAATAATGACCAGCAGCAGCCCGATGAATATCAGCTTGGATCCCGCAACCCAGGTGGCCATATAGGTATGTAGACGCTGTGCCGCCGTGTCCTCGGTACCGAATGCAGTGAATGCACCCATGGCATTGCCCTTCCGTGTGCCGGGATTGAAGTACAGAGCGAGTACATTCAGCAATTCCAGCAGTAAAAAGACACCGATAGCATAGCGAATAATCACAGGATACCATTGCTCACTCGATATTTAGACTATCCTTTGAAACTCAAACTAGAAGTTATCCCAGGTATTTGTCAAGAACCTTGGCAAGGACAGAAAGCATCTCCTGTTCCTCCCGATCCACCAGTCCATCAAAATTGGCCACTGTCACCGCATTTGTCTCCACCTGCTGTTTGAGAAATTGTAGTCGCTCATTCTCCTCGGGAGTAATGACTCCATCATCTAGAGCACGTTTCAGAGATGCCTCGTATTTGAAAAGATCGTACTTGACCTGTTTCAAGATCTCCAGTTCCTCGTATGAAATACGGCCGTTCTTTTTTGCCTCATCGGCGATAGCGTCGAAGACCTGTTTGATCATGCTACGGGTATCTTCCATGGGCTACAAAGAGCATATGACCATAAATACTCATCGTATGGTTTCCGCTCTGTGAACAGTACTATTCATCGGGGTTGCAATTGAATTGTTTCTAGGGGAAGAAGATAACCTCTTTCTCGTCCAGTTTGTAGTAGGCTGATAGTACTGCAAAATGTTCATCCTTATTAGCTTCAACAAGTAATGAGGATAGCTTGAAGATCTCGGTTGCCTGGTGGTTGGTATTAGCCTTGATGTGCTCGAAAAGATCCTGATCCTTGGGGGCAAGTTGAATCTGATCAAACATCTGAGACATATTTGGAGTTGGAGCAGGTGTCTCCTGACGAACTGAGTTGAGTTTGCCTGTCACTGCCCCGCAGTTCTGATGGCCTAAGACTATCACCAGCTTGATACCTAGGGCATCCACAGCAAATTCAATGCTTGCCACAACCTCGGGAGTCACAATATTCCCTGCAATACGAATGACAAATAATTCGCCAAGAACGCTGTCAAAGATAAACTCGGGGACTACACGGCTGTCTGCACATGCAATAATCACCGCATATGGTGTCTGTGCCTCGACCAGGTCATCTGCCGGTGTACTGAGCCAGTTGGTACTATTACCGGTCTTCCACCTCTGGTTCCCCTGTTTCAGTAGATTGAGGTACTCGGGGATCGATAAATTCCGTTCTGGCATCTATTTTCCCTTTTCAATCCGGGTTTTTAAGACCTAAGTCAAGTGCTATGGGATACTACTTGGATGAAAGCTGATTGTGATATCAACACTGAAGTCATACTTGAGATGAGGTAGGCAATAACCGAGCTATTTTAATCAGAACAGCACTCCAATTCCGTATGGGTAGCAGGAACCTGATCGCAGAAACAAGTTTCATTGAAAGGCGTCTGAAATATGTTGTAATTGTTCTCTCTACGATTTTTGTTCTCAATATTTTGGCATTTATCTTTCTGGAAGGACTGAACTTGCTGGATGCCATCTATTTCACAATTATTACCATTACAACTGTCGGATATGGGGACATTACGCCAGAGAATCCGGTAACGAAAATCCTGCTCATCTTGCTATTGATCACCACACTGACTATTGTGGCCACCATCTCTGAGTTTGTGATAGACCGGGTGGTGGCCCGAAGAGAGAGTCGACTGTATCTGCCTGCTGGTGGTGTGGGCTGGAAGAAACATGCCATTATTGCCGATATCACCCCATTGAGCTTGGATATAGCAAGGACACTTCAGACACGGTTCATTGACGTACTGCTTCTAGACCAAGATTCTGA
>JAEOUB010000513.1 GCA_016839545.1 Candidatus Kariarchaeota archaeon
ATTGACAGTACTAATGTTGAGAAGACGCTTCAGATCAGATCGTTGCGTGTGAAATTTAGAATTGTAAGTATCGTGATCATCCTTCTCATCCTGATCTTCGTTCCTATTTGGTTGTCTCTCAACAATGATCAACCACGAGAGATGTCAGTCTATATTCAGAGTGTTCATATTGTCAATGATCCATTCGAAGCCACTGTCAGGTTAGTTGTGCAGGATCCCCCTGATCCATCTGATATTGTAATGGAGCGAGCTGTATTTCTCAATGGTACAAATCATTTGACTCATACATTTGAAGAGGATATCCTTCTTGAGCCAAGCGTCTATGAGAATATCAAATTAAGTCTGGCGGAACCCTTGGGACCCAATCAGTATTATCTAGAGATAACAATCCGGAGTGCTGATGTTATACTGGTAGAACGGATGCCATTCTCAGTATGAAATGTTGTTATTCGGCCTAATTGCTGGAATTGGCAAGTTCGAGTCATTTGGATATCTTGAGTGCTGATTAGAAAATTCAGGTATTGGTACTTTCTTTATTCATTAATATGGCAGGTATTTATACGAGATTTCTTTGATTTCTACCGTCCGATGATACACAAGCTCTTCGTCATGGATCGCATGAAGGGAGTGGGTCATGAACTCTATGCCTCTCCCAACCATACTCTGAAAATCTCGACAGAATTACTCATCGGATTTATCCAGGCACTATTGCTGCTTGGAGAAGAATTTGGTGAGTCCAAAGGCGACCTCGAAGAAGTTGAACTCGGTAAGTATCAGATTAGCCTCATGGCACAGGATCATCTGGTCTATGTGGTCATTCACGATACCTTTGACTCTGAGCCATTCACTGCTGGTATCATAGATCGTGTCATCAATAAATACCACCACTGGTTTGTGAATTTCAATTTTAATCATGATATGGATGATGAAACGGATATTTTCGCAGATATCGCCCAGATGCTGCAGACCATGGATTTTCCTATGGATCAACTGTCTCATGTGGCTGAATTTGTGGATCTCTTCCTGACTGAGACAAACTGGATCACAGATACCCTGCTGCTCTCAGATCTTGATGCCGGGATTGTAAAAATCTACCAGGAACCGAAAGATGATCCCATTGCCACCAAATTAATGGAGATCATGTCTGAGATACCGTTCGAACGCCATTGGATTGGTGAGACAAAATTGTTTCATGGCAAGGAGGTCAATGGTATGAAAGACTATGAGGCATGGTTCATCTACAGGGTAGGACTGACCGATTTCTGTATTCTTGGTAGGGCATTTCTTGCAGCCTATTCCGAGCGAGAGCTTCTCATCAATCGACTTGAAGAGCTGACCCAGCAGGTTCTGCAAATCATTATCAAGAACGAGATGGATCCATCGCGATAAAAATCGAAAGAATTCATCGCCGAGATCGTCTACATCCCGTTGTAGTAGTCTATAGTTTCAACCAAGTTGTGAAATGCTTCTTTGACATTGTCACCAGTCAATGCCGAGGTGTCGAAGTACTTTACCTTGAACCCAGAGATGTTTGTCAATTCATCAACATACGTATCAATCATGTCTTGGGTGACATGATCTGGGTGCTGGTCTCTCAGGTCTGACTTGTTACCTACGAGAACTATGGGGCAGATCATATCTTTCATATTGGTGATAAGCTGATCTACCCAACCCGATAGTTTGGCGTATGTTTCCATACGTGTCACATCAAACACAATCATTGCACCATTTGTCCCCATGTAATATGCGCGATTAAGGTCTGAAAACCTCTGTTCTCCTGCAAGATCAAAGATTTGGAGAGTATAATTCCTCTCATTCTGCGATAATGCATAGGCAGCGAAGTCGGCACCAATCGTCATGCCGTAATTATGCTTGAATCCTTTTCCCATGAATCTCTCTCGCAGGGATGTTTTACCCACGGCTGCTTCTCCCAGTATGATTACTTTGTATTTTATTGACACAGGGTCTTCAATTCCACCGAATGGACCGATACCTAAAAAGAAATTGAGTCAATATTGATAATATCTTCTGTTTTGAAATTCTATTCCCATAATTTTGAGGTAGACTTGATGTGACACTCAAATATTCGATAATGACCTGTCTGAACTCTCTCTTTGATTTTAGCGACATTTGACTGCAAATTTCGTGGATCGAACATTACTATAAATGATATAGCTTTATTAATGAGGTTCACATCACTAAACCAGCCCGAATAGTCGGCTATGTGATACCAATGAAAAGAAATATTGCACTTGTACTACTCCTGACTCTAGGTCTACTGGTACCAGCACCCCAGGCAATTGCTCAGGCAACTGTCTCGGACTGGACATACTCAAGAGATCTGCGTCAGGGCGATTTCTTCCGGTGGGAGGTCAATATGACCTGGAATGGGGAACCCGTGACTGAAAGAATGAATGATGGACCACCGTTTATCCATGACTCATTCATAGAGATTGAGATACTCCAGGAACCATTTGGCCTGTATCTCACCGAGGGTATGACATCAGAGATGTTTGCTCCATATTTTGCCTATAATCTTGATGGCAACACAACCATCGAGCCAGAAGTGATGCCTGCTGCTCTCTTCCCCAATACCTACATCATGAGTGATGGGGGTGAGCAGAATGTCTTCAATTTTCTGATTGCCAATAACTCATACCTTCCCTTCTTTGAGAATGAGAATGTCACCCATGAAATTGTAGACAATCAATATCATGCATCTGCCTATGCAGATTATCCTGATGAGAACCGGACTGCTTCACAGTGGTGGAACTTTGAGATTGATACTGGTGTTCTCCACTGGGTATCCATTACAGAGAGCTATACCAACGGTTCAGTGATGGAAGCAAGTATTGGACTTGTCGAGCAGAGGAGAAGTGATGGATTTCCGGGTGTTACTGGTATGACCTGGTCACATCGACTCAGAGCTGGTGACTATTTCCGATGGGAGGTTAATTTCACCCGTGATGGCGTACCAATTACTGAAGTAGGTCCTGATAATGATGGCCCACCTTTTGTCCATGGTTCCTATCTTGAAGTCCATGTCAGGCAGGATCCTCACGGATACATGTTCCAGGGAGACAATTCCAGTGCTCTCGATCAGATTTTCGAGTTTAATCTCGATGGTAACATGACTATGGACCCGGAGATCATGCCAGCATTGATATTTCCATCAATCTTCTACTTGGAAGATGGTGGAGAGATAAATGCCTTCGATTATTTCATCTCCAACAATTATCCTCTACCATTCTTTGAGGGAGGAATGAACATCACCCAAGAGATAGTAAATGGTCAGTATCATACAGAGGGTGTCCGAGATCATCCTGATGAGAATCGTACAATGACCCAATGGTGGAATTACCAGGTTGAAAGTGGTGTACTCCACTGGATCAATATGAATGAATTCTATTACAACGGTTCAGTCATGTCGCTATCACTTGGTATCGTAGAACAACGTACTGGTGGGGGGGATGACGATCTTCCTGAGGGAGCCTCATTCTCACCATTACTTGATACTGGGGACCGCTTCACTTGGAATATCACCGAGTTTAGTGAGAGAGGAAGTACCGTGCTTCCTGATCCAGCTAGACCATTTGAACCTGGACAGGGATCCGAAGTTGTCATGGAGATACTTAATGAACCTGAGCTGTTCGACCTGTGGTCCGAAGATCAGGATCCCAATGCATTCTTCGGTATGCAGATCGATGGGCTCAGTGTAAATATCACTGAAGTATTTGAAAGTGCGGGG
>JAEOUB010000056.1 GCA_016839545.1 Candidatus Kariarchaeota archaeon
AGGTGGTTGGATCCAAACTTGAACAGGTTCTTGCTGTCTCTCAATTCAGGATAATCGGTCATCACCTGGTTGAGGAGTAACTTGATTCTGAGGTTATGATTCTGCTTCTGATAGATCTCAACTGAGAGCTTCATTTTCTCAATAATCTCCACTTCCTCTTCATCCAGAGAAAGTGAGAGCAGCTCTTCCAGATCCTGAGAGAATTCAGGTGTCATGAAGTACATGG
This sequence comes from Candidatus Kariarchaeota archaeon, assembly GCA_016839545.1. GTDB lineage: Archaea > Asgardarchaeota > Heimdallarchaeia > Heimdallarchaeales > Kariarchaeaceae > Kariarchaeum. The sequence continues at coordinate 227 of JAEOUB010000056.1, forward strand.
AGTTGTTCTGAGGATCAGATAGGAATTGATCCAGGTGTTGATTGGATTTATCTGCGATCTCGGTATAGATTTGTCTTGCCCTCTCACTGAGAGTAATCTGGCTCAACATATCACAGATCAAGCGGTCAGCGAACATAATGATCTGATCTGCTCCCAACAGTTTGACTCCCTGATTGACAAGAGCTTTTACCAGAAGGTATTCTGGCACTTTGGCATAAAATGACATGAGATCGAGGTATTTGTCATTAAATTCCTTTTTCCTGTCATCATCATACTCGATACTTTGCTGCAGAAGGCGTGTGGAGTAGGGATCAACCTCGATATAGAAGTTGTCAAATTTGTCAATCCGACTAAGAGCAAAGAAGAACTCAGGGATCTCATTTGTAAAATGCTCTTCGCCAACAAGGATATTATTGCTTGATTTCACACCTTCAACAATGTGTTCCCAGCCCTTTCCACTGAACTGATCGCCTTCAATTGGCATTGTGAACATATTTTCCTTGATTAATTCCTTGAGGCTGACATCTCCATTATCCGACATCATGCTTGCCCGTTTATCCACAGAATAAACCCTTGTGGTTGATTGGGATTTCTCTTCATAATATTGAGACAAAATAAAAATATGTTAACATATTTTCTGTAGATCCTAAGAATAAAGAGTCCAGATGTCAATATACTGTGTATGAGTCGAATGGAATCGAGATTGTTTTTTGTCTGCGATATCTGTAGAGTTGAGGAAGTACCCAGTCATGAACTTTCAAAGAAAATCGCTGATGAGAAATTGGAAATTGGTGATTTCCCCCTTCATTGCTCAGAAAAAATGCGTCTGACCATCCTTCAAAAACCAGTCAAAAATAAGGAATACTCTGTTGATTTTGCGTCCTACCTGTGGGCAATTACCAACAGCGTGAAGGTATACTATCTCAAGGAGAAGGGAGAAGAGGACCTCGCCATTCCCTTTGAAGAGGAATATTCTAGATTATTCAGCAAGTATGATGATGAGCTTGATGAGATCCGTGTGCACAAGATGGGAGAGGTGTTGGATGAGGCAATTAATAATTCTGTAGAGGAAGTAGATCGGGCAAATGTGCAATCAATTGTTCAGTCCCTGCTCCGCCAGATGCAGAAGAATATTCAGCAGAGATCTCCCACAATTGACAGATCATCTCCCGTTATGCCTGGAAGCCAGCCTGATCAATCCATCGAGTTTGTCTGTTCTGTCTGTATGGAAGTCATTGACGTCGATCCCAATCTGCGAGAGATTGTTCTCTCATCAGATACTGAGGTTGAACTCCCCCTCCATCATGATAGGCCCCTCCAGGTCATGATCGTTTCACATGGACAGGAAGATCCAATTTCTTCTAGCCCCCCTGTTGATCAGGATGATCTCTTCAGCTCTTCTCAAGTAGAAGAGATGGATGTCACCAGTGTAGGTATCGACATTGGTTCCTCAACCTCACACTTGATCTTCAGCAGAATTACCCTGCGGCGTGAGGTGGGTTTTCTCAATATGACCAACCGTTTCAACATCATACGGAGAGAAGTTATCTACGAGTCCCAGATTATTGATACACCTCTTCTAGATCCCTCTACAATTGATATCGAAAGGGTGGTTGATTTCTGTCTCAACCAGTATGAAAACGCAGGTTTCTCACCTGAGGATATTGACACCGGAGCCGTTATTGTTACAGGAGAGACAGCAAAGAAAGAGAATGCTGCGGAGATAGTTGCCCGACTTTCTGATGAGGCAGGAAAATTTGTCAGTGCTGTGGCAGGACCCAACCTTGAATCAATGCTGGGTGCAATGGGAAGTGGTGCTGCACGACGATCTAGAGAGCAACAGAGTACCATTCTCAATATTGACATTGGAGGTGGAACAAGTAACATGGCCATGCTGGTAAATGGAAAGGTTGTAGCCACATCCTGTATCAATATCGG
>JAEOUB010000514.1 GCA_016839545.1 Candidatus Kariarchaeota archaeon
ATGACTATAAAAGATGTGATGCAAAGAGATGTGCCGAGGTTGCGAGATGACACTACACAAACGCCGTGATTTTTCCACCATACGATCGCTCCGCAAGAATCTTGTCCACTCCAACCGCAAGGCTCGTTTTTCTACCCAAATTCAGGTACTCTCATCAAAGAGCTTGAATAGGGAAGTTCTATCCAAATGATGTGAGAATCAGCAGATCACAGATAGTCCCACCGGATTGGATTGATTACTGCAGTACTGCTGAACACATCTATTTCCTGCTAACTGATTGCATTCAGATCCTGGATTACAGTGGAAATCAGACCAGAACCATCCCGTTGGAACAACCGGAGATCCAGGCAACATCAATCTTTATTGACGAGTACTGCCTGCTGGTGGGCTACGTGAATGGTACCATGGAAATGAGGTTGATTGAGGAAGATCTGCAATTGCTCCGAGTCTCAGATACGGCTGATGCAGGAGGGCCGGGAAAGAAGAGTATCACAAGCATTGGATCCTCGCCCGAGTACGTCCTGGTTCATGCCTCTGAGAATGGATTGATGATCTACACGAAGCCATCCATGTTATTCTACAAGTGGATCATGCTGGGTGGCCACTGTACCATCGACAGCTTTGCTATTCGAGATAGCATCATGTTTGTTTTGCGAGATACCCATGAGATCCATCTCCAGGATTTTGACAAGCACCGTATTTTTGAACAGTATGTCAAGACCTATGATTACATCGATATTGAGTATGATGGCTCCTATCTGTATGCTGCCACAACCTCAAGTATACTGGTATATCTTCCTGAAGAGGCAGAACGACCTCACAACCCGAAGCTCGTTGGACAGCTCAACTTCAAACGCAAGCTTGAGGGACTGATCATGGTGGAAAATAGGTTGCATGCGGTGTTTCCTGATGAGATTGTACCTGTCAATGTTGACTCCAGCTCTGTTGAAAAGCCAGTACTTGAGACAGGAGATGGCCTGCAGATGACAGGTGGGCTTGAATTGAAATACGAGAACCGGTTGCGACCGGAGAATTTTGTCGGAGAGATCGATATACCCCATGTAGCAGATAGAACACTGAACATTATCCATTTTGATACACGCTGAGATGCTGAGATAAATAGGGGAGAGATGAGTTGGTCTCATGAGTTTGAGATTTGAGAAGACCTATCAGATTGCAGCTGACCTGGATCTGGTCTGGGAATGCATTGCCGATGCGGATACCTGCAGCCTGTGGCAGGGTGGTGACTGTACCATAGGAACCTCTGTTGGAGAGGAAGTCAGTATTTTTGGGGGATCAGTAACCGGCAAGATCCTGGCGATAGATGAGGAGAAGCTCCTGAAATACAGCTGGCGAGGAGACTCTTGGCAGGAGGATTGGGAAGACTCCACAGTGGAGTACCGATTTGTCGAGGGTGATGGAGAGGTTTCTGTAACCGTGATCCATGACAAATTTCCCAATGAGAAAGAGCGAGAAAGCCATGCACTGGGCTGGGATACCTATTTCTTTGAACCGATGATAGAATTCATTACCGAGTCAATGGAGTAGCCAAACTCAGCTCGGCATGTAGTATATAGAATCTATCCTCAGACTTTATATAGTCCCATATCTACATTCAGTAAGAATTAATTGTACGGTTAAGTAATTAATTAATGGTGTAAGTATGGAGCAGGACACAAAGCGGGACAGGCTCTACCAGTATTGGAGCGAGATCCCCTTCACCCGAGACACGACCTTCGAAGACCTGCAGGAACTGCTGAATAATCCCATACGATATTTCATTCTCAATACCATGCGAGATGGGATCGAGGATGAGTACTCACTGCAGTTTGATCTGCCCCGCAGGCATGCATTCTCAATCAAGGAGCTGCACACAATGCACAAAGAGGCTCAGAAAGGACAGAATATGACTGTTCAGAATTTCCACTTCCACATGAAGAACCTGGTTGCAATGGGACAGGTCCAGGAAATTGCAGAACTGCTGGAGGGACGACACTATGTCAAGTACTACGGGAGAACTGCCAAGATGGTGGAGAACTTTGACTATGACAAGTCCCACGAGGTCTGGCAGAAAACCCGGATACAACCCATGAAACAGATGATCCTCAATCTTCACCCTGATCGCTCAGAACAGGAGATCGAGGAAATACTTGATGAGTACCTGAAACACATGCTCGATTACTACCTGAGGATGTACTCCTGGATGGAGGAAAACTACAATGTCTTCTATAATTCTGGGATGGATCTCCGGCTCTTTACCTTCATGAGCATCAACTTCTCATCCTTTGATGTCGAGTTGCAGAAGAGTGCAAAACAGGTAGCCACACTCCTTCACCTGGATAGAATCGAGGAGTACACCCCTTATACAATGGAGGAACCACAATGACCACTATAATTAAACTGACAAATGTAACCAAAAAATTCGGTGACTTCACCGCTGTAGACAATGTATCGCTTGAAATCAAGCAGGGTGAGGTCTTTGGATTACTCGGTACCAATGGTGCCGGGAAGACAACTCTGATACGGCTCATGACAGGTCTGATCAATGCCACGGAGGGAGAGATCACTATCTTTGACAAAGATGTCAAGGAGGAGCTGATGGCCATACGCAGACAGCTGGCATTGCTGCCACAGGAGAGCTCTCCATACGAGGAACTTACAGCTTTCGAGAATATCTACTACTACGGCCAGATGCATGATACCATGACCGATGAGGAACTGAAGACCAGAACGAAAGACCTCATCAAGCTCATAGGACTTGAAGGTCGTGAGAATGATCAGACCAAGGAGTACTCCGGAGGGATGAAACGGAAAGTACTGGTGGCCCGTGCCATGGTGACCAACCCTGACCTGCTCTTTCTCGACGAGCCCTCCGCTGCCATTGATATTCTGGGAGCACGCACAGTCAGAAACCTCATCAAGAAGCTGGCACGAGACGAGAAAAAAACTATACTGATCACCACTCATGACCTCAACGAGGTCGATGAGCTCTGTGACCGCGTTGGCATCATGGTTGCCGGCAAACTGGTAGCAGTGGGAACACCCGATGATCTGGAGAAACAGTTCGAGGTCAATCACATAGAGCATGTCTTCACTGCACTCTCTACAGGAGAGGGAATAGAAAACCTGGAGGGATCTGCATGAACACTCGTCAATTGAAGACGCTGATTAAACAGGAACTCCGCCGAGGTATGCGCTCTCAATATGTTATTTTCAGCTTCGTCATCTTTCCTCTGTTTATGTGGGGCATTCAGGGTG
>JAEOUB010000057.1 GCA_016839545.1 Candidatus Kariarchaeota archaeon
AGAATGTATCCGTATCATCCATTTCGTAGCCCAGCATCCGAATCATCATAATTATTTGGCTGCGATACTGTGTGGTATGGTTGATGATATGGTAGGCCACATCCTCAAAGTTGTTGGTGAAGACGCTTCCTGCACTGTTTTTGTAGACAAATGATGATTTCCTGGGAGTGGAGAAGAAGACGGATAACTTGGTATTGAGCTCCTGCCAGCGTCTCTTGATCTCATCAGTACTCTCATCCATGTAGTTGGGCAATTTCTGAGGGGATGAGCCATTGACCCGTTCATACCAGACCTCAAGTGCCATAACAATATGGTTCATCCTCTGTTTAATTGAGGTGTAGCCCTCAAACACTTTCTCTCGTTCTGCCTCCTCAATATGTTCCAAATGATAGAAAACCCTCTCGTCAGCCCACGTCTGGTACTCGAAGAGATCGATAATATCCATAGATGATATATGACGCCCGCTGTCTTTAATCTATCCAATATTCCAAGAATACTCAGAAATGCAGCGAATCCCGACATCCATTTTTCAAGATTTATTATCTGTGGCACTCATTCAAAGCTATGCCCCACTTCTTCCTCATGGACGAGGAGCAGATGGATCCCCGGGATGCAGCACTCCAACGCTCCCGGCTCCATATCAGTGCTGCACGGATACTCATCGATCACCACAAGACGCAGCATGCCATAGGTACCTTGCACGATGCTATAGAATCTGCTCTGCTGTGGGTATGGTATGAGATCGATGGTGGTGAGGCACCAGAGCCTGTGGAACTGTACCAGATGGTGAAAGACCGCAAGACACTGCAGGCTCCGTTTGACTTTTCCTCATTCCACCAGCTGATGGAGGACTCCCTGGAAGAGGAGCCTGAGGTCGATATGGACCTGATATGGATTGAAGTAACCGAATTGTTTGAAGAATTGGGGGTGGTCCCCTTTGAATTGGATATTCATCCTGAGGATGATGAGAAGACACGAGAGATTCTTGGAATTTAAGCCATGAACCGACGTCGAATGAGTAATCCACCACCGATGACGGCAATGATAGCCACATAGGTCACCGGGTTCTGCAGCAGTGGTCGAGATCCATCATCACCCAGAATTCCAACCTTGATGACCTCAAGGGTGAATTCAGGCAATTCATGTATCTCAATTGTCTCCAGGGTAATCTGTACTGATCCATTGGTTGCAGCCGTTGGCAGATTGTAGAGCAGTCCCATCTTTCTATCATCAGTGGTTGCAAAGACAAGCTCTACTATGTAATGTGTCTCATTGTTGATCATCTGTGGAGTGAACTGAGTCTCGGCGTACCACAGTGAGTTGCCATCTGCATAGAGCCAGGCCCCATTGATTGACACATTGGTGGCATCTACCGTGATCCGGTAGCCGGTATTGGCCATGGCATCAAATGTGAGGTATCCCTGCGGACTGATCACCGATGAATTGAAAGAAGTACTGAATGTATCAGCCAATTCAGCCTGAAGATAGTTCATTCCGTCAGCTCCATCACTCAGAAAACTGATCAGGTTCTGACGCGTGATCTCCAGGGATGCAACTGCGGGATCGGTGAAGTTGGTTGAGTAGGTACCATTGGCCAGGTATCTCCATGACTGCTGGTGGTGCACAAGCAGGTAGAACTCCTCAACTGTGTTACCAGTGTTGAATGTCGAGAAGTTGGACTGCATCAAGGTGGCATTGACGTCATAGTAGTGGGAGTAATTTGACTGGGTCGACCCATAGAACAAACCATCATGATAGAACATTCTGGAGTTGATCAGTGAAGATTGGTTGTTATCGTTGACAAATGTCATGTTCAGCTTGTTGGCAAGGAACATGTCACTTGGCAGTCTGAACAGTCGCATCTCTCCCTCCTGCAGGTCAACATCGAGGCTTCCATCCTGTGCGATATCTTCTATGGCAAAGGTGGTGATCTCAAACCGCTGGTACAGTGGAAATTGGACGACGTATTCTCCCGCGGGAACAAACATGAAATGAGCGTTCCGATTGAGCACGTCATGTGTGAATGAGTTCATCTGAAGCAGTGGCTTTCCAGGTTCCTGAGAGTAGAAATTCACATACTGGGTGGACGGTGATGTGCTGTTGAATGCAAGCAATGTATCAGTCTCGAAATTCACCCAGTACCGTTTGAAATTATCATCGTACAGCTGTGTGTTGTTGGTCCTGAAGTCTGTGTTCAGTGGCAGTGCATCCATTTTCAAGACCTCTGCGATAATTGTATATTCAATCTGCATCCCCTCACCAAGGTTGGCATCAGCTTTTGCACCTTTCACAGCGGGATCCTCTTCATCTGGGGGAATTGCCACAATTGAGATGTAGAGTGGTTGTGATGTAAACAGACTAATCGAACTGAATGTGGTCCCGAGCAGGCTTCCTGTAGCAGAGAAGACCCGCACTGATATTGTACCGAGGTATGAAAGGAATCCAAGATACGGATTGTTGGTAATCAGGGAGTTGAGCTGGTAGATCTCGGGCATAGTAGAGGTGTCAATCCTCAGGAATTTTGCCACGGTTGAAGTTCCCGTGAGAACCTCAGAAATCCCATTGGGTGTGACATCAATCGAAGGCTCAGTGATGATCGATACCTCGTTCAGGATAACCGTGGAGAAGGATCTCAAAAAGACATAGTGCTCTCCCGTGGTGCGTGGAACAATAGGTATGTAATAATCGGTATGTTGAAGAATTCCATAGTTGGCGGAAGCAACTGTTCCCTGCTGATCAATTACCTGGGTGTTCATAGTGTAGGTTGTCCCACCGGCAATGCTGTCAGTGACTATTTTGATGAAAATGGGTCGTGGGTCTTCAATATTGATAATAAATCCGTATCGCTGTCCAGTTGTCATCATAATATTTTGGGGTACATCATCTGAGGGACCTTCCTCGCCAACTATGGCGCCTTCACCAGTAAAAAGGCTGTAGTATGTGGCTTTGAAATCTAAGACCGTCTGATCATTTGTAGTATTATCAAACTGCAGAATGAAGGGGTGATTGGGTACAATTGATTGATCCACACCATATAACCCCCGGTTGGTCCGATCATC
>JAEOUB010000515.1 GCA_016839545.1 Candidatus Kariarchaeota archaeon
AGGCTTCATTTCAGCAAGCAATACGCTCCTCCTGATACTAATTTTAATCCTGGTAATGGTATCCATGACTTCTCTGAGTCTGGCAATCTATATGGTGAACCCTTCAGATAATGAAGAGGATCTCGGTAACTTTGTAAATCTCCTCATTTTCTACTTCCTCTCCTTTTTCATTGGAACAATTCCAGTGGCAATAGTCATAGGTGAGTTCCAGATCAGAGCTTGGATGTATATTGTGGCGATACTTCTAATCCTATCTCTTTCTGCCTCACAACTGTATGTCGCAAGTGAAGCATTGGAAAAGATGAACCTTGAAACACTGGATTCAGAATTGTCACGCCGTATAATTCATCATTTCAAGGTAATCGTACTATTTCTCATCACTTGGAATATTTTGCCTTTATTCTCAATCAGTTATTTAGTGGTGAGTGGTAGTGCAGTAGGATTCATAGTATTGACTTACCTCATAATTTTGGCACCTGTACTGATCTACAGCCTTCAAAATAGAACCGGGTGGAAAATTCCATTTAACAGATCGACCATAAAGGTCACGATCTCATTCATTTTGGGAATGATAGCAGTAGGATCAGTTCTCCAATTTATGCAATACGTACTGAACCCTATGATATCCGTTCTCTCCCCCCTTACACTACTTCCTATTGATCCAGTGGCAGTAATTTTCATTATAACAGGAGTTGTTGTGGTAGAGGAGTTATATTTCAGAGGGATGTTGTTGAATTACTCTTTAGAAGAACTGACAAAGCGTCAGGCAATTGGAATTACGTCCATTCTATTCGCACTCGTACACATCACATCCGTATTCGGATTCGTCAATGCGCTGCTCCAGTCAGTTTTACTGGCGAATCTCAGGATCAAGACTGGGTCGGTATTTTACTCAATAGCTGCTCACTTGATCTACAATTTTCTATTTCTAGCAATCTTATTGTATTGAAAAATGAAGCTCATCCAATCCAGATACCCCAGAGGTGATCTGATCACCCTTTTGAAGCGTTGATACGGGGTCCATGTAAAAACCTACACCTTCTGGAGTGCCAGTCATGAGAATGTCTCCAGGTTGCAAGGTGATTACTTGAGATATGTACCTGATCAGATACGGTATCGAGAAAATCATGTGGGATGTGTTACTCTCCTGTCGCAATTCTCCATTCACTTTTAGCCAGATGTCCAAATTTGAGAGGTCATTGAGGTCTTTAAGTGGAACAACTGAGGGTCCAATGGGCATGGAGTTGTCGAACGCTTTCCCCCTAGTCCACTGTTTCTCAGACTTTTGGACATCCCTTGCTGTCAAATCATTTGCAACCGTGAGACCAAAAATTGAGTCTAGAGGATCTTCTTCTGGCTTGAGATCAAAGGTAGTTTTTCCAATGACGACAGCCAATTCAACTTCATAATCAAAATATTCTGAGTGTCGGGGAAAGGGGACCTGAGCATTGTGACCAGTCATGGAAGTTGAGTATTTGGTGAAAAGTAGAGGAATACTCTCAGGTTCCTTCCCTTGCTCTATAGAATGAGCGGCATAGTTACGACCGACACAAATGATTTTACCCGGTCGCGCAATAGGTGGAAGCCATTTCAAGGTACTTGACTCCGATAATTCTAGGGCAACTTCAAACTGAGGATCGAAAGACTCGGTCAGGTATTCCTCCACACCATTTATGTCTCGACTTATCTTCTGAGGATAGAGAAGGTTATTCCTGAGAATTCCATATTGTTCTCGCTTTTCGTTAAAATATCTAACCCACTTCATAGACCATTCTTTGCCAATGTGAATATGAGACTATCTACTTGTATGATTTACAGGTGCCAATTTGTGGGTGTTCCTCGGATTCTTTTGACTTCTAAAAACTTGGAAACGAAATTCTTTATGTATCAAAATTCTAAGAAGGAAGTGAGTATAACTAATGTCATTAAACACATGGAGCAGATCTGGTTCTGAAAAAGCACAAGCCAGTCAGACAATTCGTATTCTGATTAAAACTCTGCAATATTTGGCAGAAGACGCTGCCCGGGATGATTCCCGTGAAAAATCATTTCTAAATGTTGCATCTGCAGTTATTAAAACTACGTTCGCACCGTCCCCTGGTTTCAGTACGAGTGAACAGGTATCAGTTGTTCTCAACTCCATGGGTTGGAAAAATACTCAGATCAAACTTACATCAGCTGACGAGGCTGAGATTTTAATGGGATCAAATCGTCATCTTGATCAGCAGGCTGAATCTGTTGAAGGATTGGAACTATTGATCAAAACTTTGGGAACCGCATTAGGTGGCTTTCTTTTTGACAGGGAAGTGAATGCTGTCGTCGAGATTGATATTCATACAGGACCGACGTATCTTGTTAAACTGAGATCTATTCAAAAAATTGAACAAAAGCAGTCGCAGACTACCCAGACAACTACCACAACCTCTCAACCATCCGCACCCGTCAGCACACCGTCGGTTGAAACATCGATGTCTGCAAATCCAATATCTCCTCCAGCAAATATTGAAACATCCCAGATATTCCTTCCAGTTCTAAACAATAAGTTACCATTAGGTCGCCTTCATCTGATTTTGCAGGATGTCTTGTCTGAATTTGCAAATTCATGGTACGGAGAAAATCCTTTGGACACAAAAGGGACTGCAGATGAAGAGGAAAATGTTGTTACTCTTGTAACATATCTGACCAATAAGGCAATCGAAAACAATACACCTGTTGTCGATGTAGGAGCCCAGATTGGTGCATATTACGGTGAAGCTCTAAAACAAACATTTCAGGGAGACGAATTATTCTCACCTGAAATATTGGAAGGCTCAGCCGTTGGCTCAATTATCAGAGATATCAAAGCACGGGCATTTTGCCATCTCAAACCAGGAGATACATGTGGTCCCAATATTGGTGGTGAGGGACGTGAGATCTGTGATTTCGCCATGGGATTATGGCAGGGAGCTCTCTCCAAGATTAACGGGGAGAAACAATTTAATTTTACCGGGTTCTATCCAGCAGGTCGCAGAGACCCTTACTGCCTCATGGAATTCGAGGTTGTATGATTTCCAACTTATGTGGTGAATTGGAAACTTGAAATCACGAGCTTGGGCACCTGGTCACTCAACATTATTCTTCTCGGTACCCTATCGAGGTGATATTCCACAGGAACGAGGTTCCCTTGGTGGCGGTTTCAATTTCTCCTCAGGTGTTGAAACTACTTTATCAATTACAGATCATGACCAGGTGTTATGGAATGGAAAAGCAATTTCAGGAGTAGTTAGTCTATCTGTAATTGACAGATTCAGAGAAATGGGTGCAACTGTTTCTGGTGTATCAATAGAGCACAGGTCAGAATTGGAGATTGGATTTGGTCTATCGACATCAGGAGCAGGAGCATTGGGAGTTGCTCTAGCAATAAATGAGCAGTTGGAAAATATGTTCACAATAGAGGAATGCTACCAGACTGCTCACTATGCCGATGTAATCAATCATACAGGTCTGGGATCTGTGATGGGACAGATAACCGGAGGGATTGAACTAAGAACAAAAATAGGAGGACCGGGTGTTGGTCACGTCAAACATATTCCTGGAGATGAAATGATTATCATCCTCATGCACTCTAGTCTGAAAACTTCTGAAGTCCTACAGTCAGAAGAGCAAATGAAGAAAGTAACAGAAAGTGGATTAAAGAAGGTGGATCTTGCAAACTCAGTCGAAGCCGATCATATCACACAATTTCTTCGTATAGGTCGAAGGTTCACTGAGGAATGTGGTTTGCAGACACAAGGAGTAGGTGCATTTCTTAGCAGACTGGATGAAATCAACGAAGATCGGTCAACAATGGCAATGATTGGTGAAACAATCATCGTATACCCTCGGGACCCTGCACAGGTGGTAGAATTCGCCCGTAAGTATAATCTACGGTGTATAGTGACAAGCATCTCAAATCAGAGACCTTTCACAATCCCTCAATCCTAGAATATTTTATACTTCAGGTTATTTTGTAATTTATGGGAGATGATGTACCTCAAACACATCCTCGTGCAAAATCCCTGGAGTTCCGTCATCGGATAATCGATGGAATGCACAAGAAAATTGTAGCCGAAGCCGGATTGATTGCACATGGTCGAGGTGAAGCATTTGATTATTTAATTGGGGAGAAAACACATGAGTTCTCAAAGAAAGCCTGTGAGGCCGCCGCCGCTTCTCTATACCTTGCAGATAATCCCGTTCTATCTGTAAATGGTAATGTTACCGTCCTCTGTCCTGAAGAACTGGTAAGCTTCAGTAATGCATCAGGCATCCCTCTCGAGATCAACCTTTTCTACAGGAAAGAGGGCAGATTGGAGGCAATTACTTCAGTTTTACTAGAATATGGTGCAAAAACTATCCTGGGTATTGAGGAAGAATACTTCGAGGAAATTAATGAGATTTCATCCCAAAGGAGGATAGTGGATAGAAGAGGCATCGGAAAGGCAGATGTTGTATTCGTCCCTCTGGAAGATGGAGATAGAACTGAGGGGCTAGTCAGAGAAGGTAAAACCGTCATAACTGTGGACCTCAATCCACTATCGAGGACCTCTATTAAGGCAAATATCACAATTGTGGATAATATCATCAGGGCGCTTCCATTAATCCATGAGTTCTATGAACAGATGAATGAAGAAAATGCCCGTCGAATACTTGCCACATACGATAACCAGGAAATTATTCGATTAGCGCTTTCAACTATTTCAGAATTCTGGCAAGATATGATCTAATCTACTTATCACGACTTCTGATTGCGATAACAACATAGTCTTTCTCGAGTGCTACGAGGATTTCTCCTGTAGAAACGTCAATAGTGAAGAAATTCACTGTTCCACGACCCATACGGTCAACAGCCATTTTTGTACGACCTATCAAAGCTGAGATGAGAGCAGCAGCTTTTTCTGCATCATCCCCACCGAAAGAGCTATCCCTTGCACGATATGCAAGAGGAAAACCCTCCTCGTTAGCGATCACAGCTGCGTGAACAGACGCATGATTAAACAGAGAATCGAGAATTGGTTGGAAATTGGTCCGAGATAACATTTTGATCGCTTCCTGTGAGGGTGATTAACAATCATACCTCCTTCCCTCCTATAAATATAATGTTTTTCTGTCCTCGAAACTGACATTATTGGCTTTATTCTGCCCATTCAGGAGGTTCAGGCAATTTGGTATGGAGGTGTTTCCCAGCTACCGCAGATGAATTGTTGACAGATTCCATATTTTTAATAATTTGGTCGTTCACATCCATAAGGGATCTTAATTCTCTCTGATATATCCGTGACATATCTCTTTTGGCAGCAGCTAAATCTCTCTCAGTTGTTTCAATCTTGCTGTCCAGTTGAAGATCTGATAGTTCCTTGGTTAGTTTATCTTTGGTACCTACAATCTCTTTTGATCGATCGTAGTATTCTTTCAATTTCCCATCCAAAAACCTCTGAATATCTTGTTGAGCGTTCTCTTTTTTATCACGTGCCAAGTTAAGAGATGCATCACCGAGAGAGTCTTCAATCTCTCTGAGTAATGCCTC
>JAEOUB010000516.1 GCA_016839545.1 Candidatus Kariarchaeota archaeon
CGTACATATGACTGGTTTGACCCACGATGAACATGGGTATCCCGATGCAAATGTGGATGCACAGGCTAAACTACTTGCCAGATTGCAACGCAAATTTGACGATAATATTGAGGATATTGTGGAGTACGAGGAGGTAATGCTCGATGATGCGGACATTGCCATCGTTGCATACGGTACTGAGTCACGCTCCGCTCTGGCTGCAATCAAGCTCGCTCGGGCTGAGGGTATCAAGGTCGGTATGCTCCGCATGATCACCGTATGGCCGTTCCACGAGAAATTGATCAACGACCTCTCAAAGAAAGTAGAACACATTATCGTGCCTGAGGTCAACATGGGACAGTATGTACACCCCGTTCGTGAATATTCTGACTGCCCTGTCACCTCACTCCCCCACTATGGTGGACAGATACACCGCCCAGATGTCATTCTGGACAAAATTAAAGAGGTAATGAAATGACAGAACCTTTGTTTGCAGATAGACATCCCAATGATGATCTGATCCGTACTGAACGACTCCCACATATCTGGTGTCCAGGATGTGGCCTTGGAGAGGTCATTGGCGCGTATGCCAAAGCAGTGCAGAAATCAGGTCTACCGCCCGAACAACATGCAGTGGTATCCGGAATTGGATGCACAGGACGTGCCGCAGGGTACGTCAACCTTGACTCTTACCATTCCACGCATGGTAGGGCCATTGCCTTCGCTACAGGTTTAAAATTAGCCAACCAGGACTTAGTGGTCACAGTTATTTCTGGGGACGGCGATTTGAGTACCATCGGAGGCAACCATCTTATTCACGCAGCCCGTCGAAATATTGACATCAACGTCATCATGGTCAACAATTTCACCTATGGTATGACTGGAGGTCAGTTTGGAGCCACCACCCCCACCGGGGCAATCAGCTCTACCTCTGCGTATGGAAATCACGAACGACCCTTCAAGATACCTGAGCTCATGGCAGCTTGTGGTGCCAGCTATGTCGCTCGCTGGACATCATTGCACGTACAACAAATGGAGGAGTCAATCCAGAAAATGATGGATCACAGTGGCTTCTGTATCACAGAGATCATCAGTCCCTGTCCCACCAGATTTGGTCGAAGGAACAAGATCCGAACAGGTATCGAGATGATGAAATGGTATGAGGAGAAATCTGTCAAATCAGATGGAATTGCCTTGGAAATGACGTATGCGGATGTCCTCAAGGATGAGGATTTCCCCATTGGAGAATTTGTGAGCAATGATTACGCATCATATTTACAATCCAAAATCGCATTGGAAGGAGGTATTCGACAATGAGGACAGAAATTCGTGTGTCCGGAGTTGGCGGACAGGGGTCCATCACCATGGGCAAGATCTTCGGAAAGGCTGCCCTGTATGACAAGAAACAGGTGATCATGACCGAAGCATACGGTCCTGAAGTAACAGGTGGGTTTGCACGTGCGGACCTGATCATCTCGGATGAGATTATTGACTACTTCATGGTCAACAACCCTGACATCCTGGTTGTGATGGCTGAAGAGGGATGGATGAGAGATGGACGTCATGTTACTTCAGATGGCAAGGTTCTGTATGAACCCGATCTGGTTCAAATTACTGACTGTACCGCAGATACAATATCCATACCTGCATTCCGAGCAGCTCTTGATCTAGGAAACAAGGTAGTCATGAATGTGGTACTCATGGGAGCTCTACAGGA
Source organism: Candidatus Kariarchaeota archaeon (assembly GCA_016839545.1). GTDB lineage: Archaea > Asgardarchaeota > Heimdallarchaeia > Heimdallarchaeales > Kariarchaeaceae > Kariarchaeum. The sequence continues at coordinate 1,697 of JAEOUB010000516.1, forward strand.
GATCACCCAGGCAGTGACCAAAGAGAACCTGGAGAAGGCATTGCTAAGCTCAGTACCTCCCCGGTTCAAGGATCTCAATGTAAGTGCCTTGAACAAAGGCTACGAACTGGGTAAAAATGCCCTGAAATCAATGGAGGTGTCTGCATAATGGTAGACCTACAGGAGAAATTAATGGAGAATATCATGCCGTCCACCACCAAACCAGTGATGGTTATCGGTGCAGGAGTGGCAGGCATACAGGCATCTCTGGATCTGGCAAATGCCGGAGTACCAGTAATCCTTGTGGAGAGAAAGGGTAGTATTGGTGGTGCTATGGCAGCACTGGACAAGACCTTCCCCACACTTGATTGTAGCATCTGTATCGAGGCACCCTTGATGAATGATGTGATGAACAATCCTAATATCGAAGTCAAGACTCTGACTGAGGTTCAGAAGATAGACGGAGAAGCAGGGAAATTCACAGTCACTCTGAACGAGAAGCAGCGGTTTGTTACTGATGCATGTACCCGGTGTGATCTGTGTGTACCAGCATGTCCCCAAACTACTGTACAGGAATTTGATGAGGGACTCTCACAGAGAAGTGCAATCTACACTCCATTTGCTCAGGCAGAACCTGGTGCATATATCATTGATATTGACCTCTGTCTCAACGATCCCCCCAACAATATGCCCTGTACCCGGTGTCAGGATGCCTGTCTACCACAGGCAATTAGCTTCAACCAGTATGGTGAAGATACCTTTGACGTGGAGGTGGCAGCAGTCATTACCTCTACCGGTTTTGATATGCTGGACCCATCTGTTGTCAAAGACTATGGATATGGAAATCACCCCGATATTCTAACCAGTATGGAATTTGAACGGATGGTCAATGCTGCAGGACCAACTGCAGGTCACCTGATGCGACCTTCCAACAAGGAAGATCCAGAGAGCGCACTGTTCGTTCTCTGTGTTGGATCCAGAGATCAGCGATACTGTGCCTACTGCTCTAGAGTCTGCTGTATGTATTCCATCAAGGAAGCTCATCAGGCATATGACCATGGAATAAAGGATGTTACAGTACTCTACATGGATATCCGAGCCTACGGTAAAGGTTTCGACGAATTCCATGAGCGAACCCTGAAAGAGGGTGTCAAGTATATCCGAGGCCGTCCCTCAAAGATAGATACTGAGGGTGAGAAGCCATTGGTGACCTATGAGGATACTGAGCTAGGTAAAATCATGAAAAAAGAATTTGACATGATAGTACTTGCACCAGCCTTGCTACCACCTAAGGGTACTGACAAGCTTGCTGAACTACTTGGTGTCAACCTCGACATGGATGGTTTCATTGAGACCAATGAGATTGACGGCTTTGCTGTGGCCACCACCAGACCTGGGGTGTTCGTGGCAGGCTGTGCCTCAGGTCCCAAGGATATTCCTGACAGTGTTGCAGAGGCTTCAGCTGCTGCAGCTGCCTCAATGATCTATACAGGAGAGCGTTTCTGGCCTCTGGAAGTATATGAGGAGACAATTGATGCAGGACCTGATGCTGAGGAGAAAATCGGAGTTTTCGTCTGTGATTGTGGTTCCAATATTGCTGGAGTGATTGATGTCCCCAGCGTTGTTGATTTTGCATCCGGACTTGACGGAGTCGTCCATGCAGAGGAAGTACAGTTCGCATGTGCTGGTGCCACTGCAGAGAAGATGACGCAGATTATCAAAGAAAAAGGTCTGAACCGATTAGTCGTTTCCGCCTGTTCACCCAAGACTCACAGTCCCACATTCCAACGGGCGGCAGCTAAAGGTGGTCTCAATAAGTATATGTTTGAGATGACCAACCTGCGTAACCATAACAGCTGGGTCCACAAGGATCTCCCTGTACTGGCTACTGAGAAAGCCCGGGACATGGTTCGCATGTCTGTTGAGAAGGCCAAGCATCTTGTGCCTCTCACGGCACCTGTGATCTCGGTCACCCAACGGGCTATCGTTGTTGGTGGAGGTCCCGCAGGAATGGCTGCTGCATGGAATCTTGGAGGTCAAGGATATGATGTCCACCTTCTAGAGAAATCGGACAAACTGGGTGGCATGCTCAACAAATTGGATATTATCAGCCCAACAGGACAGGATGCAAAGAAGATCCTGGCCAAAATGATGGGTGATGTCGAGAAGACTGGTGTCAACGTCTACCTGAACACCACGATTGAAGAGGTGTCAGGTGCTGTGGGTAACTACCATGTCAAGCTGTCAGCTGGTGAGGAACTAACAGTAGGTGCGATCATTCTTGCCTACGGATCCCGACCCTATGAGCCTACGGGTCATTTCTATGGTCAGGACGAGAGGGTGATCACCAACTTGATCCTGGACCAGACCCTCTATGAGAGAGAGGAAGAGAATGTCACATTCCTGTTCTGTGTGGGCTCAAGAAACGAGAAGACTGGATGTGCTAGGTATTGTTGTAGCAATGCAATGATGCAGGCAATGGAACTGGCCAAACAGGGCAAACATGTTACCTGTGTCTACAAGGATATTCGTACCTTCAGCCGCCACGGGGAGGAACTCTACTTCGAGGCAGCCAAAGCAGGAGTCGTCTTTGTCCAGATGCCTCAGAACTTCAATCCTGAGACTGATATTGCATACGAGGATGGTCTTATAGTGACATACGACGAGCTCCTAGGCCAGAATATCGCTATCCCAACTGACCTGTTGGTCCATGTGGTAGGAATGCAGCCTCCTGCAGATCACGGTGTTGCTGATCTTCTCAAGGTTAGCCGAACTGAGGATGATTTCCTGTTGGAACTCCACCCCAAGCTGGGACCCGTTGAGGCCGCAGTTGGTGGAGTATACATGGCAGGTGCGGTCAGAGGACCGGTTACCCTGGATGAGGCGATCTCTATGGGTCTGGCCACTGCATCCAAGGCGTCTGACCTGCTGAGTAAGGATACAACAACCAAGGCTCCTTTGATGGCACTGATAGACGAGGCCAAATGTACGGGCTGTTCCCGATGTTCCAAGGTCTGTCCCTACGGTGCGATCGAGGGCAATCCGATCAACCTCAAACCTAATGGCAAGTTTGCTACCTTCCACGTCATTGAAGCAGCCTGTGCTGGATGCGGAACCTGTGCTGCAGAATGTAATGCAGATGCGATCACGATGCCAAGTTTCACTGATGCACAGATCTTTGCACAGATTGATGAGGCCTTGAGGGAGAATCCTGAGGATAAGATCCTGACGTTTGCCTGTAACTGGTGTTCCTATGCAGGAGCTGACCAAGCAGGTATTGCCAAGATCCAGTATCCAACTGCGAGCCGTATTATCAGAACCATGTGTTCAGGTCGTGTATCCGAGGACATGGTGATGCGTGGCTTTGAGAAAGGAGCTGGTGCGGTACTGGTAACCGGATGCCGGTTGACTGAGAAGGGTAGTGACTGTCACTACAACTTCGCCAATGCCCAGACCTGGAAACGGTTCCAGCGATGGAAGAAGAAGCTAGGTCGGATGAATATTGCCGATGAGCGACTGCAACTGCAGTGGATATCTGCTGCGGAGGGCAAGAAACTGGCTGAGACCCTCTACGACATGGAGGATGTTCTCAAACGGTACAGGGAAAGCTTAGAGGAGCCCATGGCTCCCACCGGAGGTGACTGATATGGTATTGGAACAACCCAAGAAAGACTATCTGCGTGTGGACCTCAATGTCCGTACTGAGATGAATATGGCAGAGACCATGAGCCAGTGTTTCCAGTGTGGAACCTGTACTGCTACCTGTGTACTGAACCAACATTCTAAGGATGGAGATCCTCGAATGATCCCCCGTCTGGCATTCCACCAGGCACAGCTGGGTCTATCACCCTCACCTTTGGTGTGGAATTGTACCAGCTGCAAGGCCTGTGAGCTGAGTTGCCCCCGGGATATTCAGATTGTGGATAACATTCAGCACATCCGCCGCTATTCGTACAAGAGAAAGGAACTACCTCCAGAATTCGAGAAGGTCCTTTGGAATATCCTGGAGGAGGCAAATCCTGCCGGTGACCCCAAGGCAAAACGAGCCGAGTGGGCCCAGGGTTTGGACATCAAGCCTGCCACCGAGGGAACAGATTTCCTGTTTTACGTGGGTGGACCTGAGAGCTACGACCCCAGGCTGCAGAAAGTTGCCAAAGGAATGGTCGAGATAATGAATCGCAATAAGATCGATTTTGGTTATCTTGGCAAGCAGGAGCCTTCATCTGGAGAAGCGATCAAGGAGATTGGTGACTACGCCTATCTTGACTGGACAATCGAGAAGAATGTCGAACTGTTCAATTCCACTGGAGCTGATAAGATTGTGGTACTGAGCCCCCACGCCTACGACCTCATGAAACATATCTATCCTGAGTATGGGCTGGAAGCAGAGGTCTACCACTACAATGAGGTGCTGGATCAACTCTGGCAGCAAGGATCTATGAAAATCAATACGAAGCTGAGTGGACAGGTGACCTATCACGATCCCTGTTATCTCGGTCGCTATAACAGCGTCTATGATCAACCCCGTAACCTGATTGAGGCCACGGGAGTGGAATTCATCGAGATGAAAGACAATCGTGATCAGGCACTATGCTGTGGTGGAGGAGGCAACCAGATGTACAAGGAATCTGAGGGTGGCGTC
>JAEOUB010000517.1 GCA_016839545.1 Candidatus Kariarchaeota archaeon
GCGGCATGTGTAGGAACAGTTTCAAGAACAATCGCGAAGCAGCCACTTTCCTCGAGTAGTATAGCATCGTTTACTAATCTTTCAACCTCATATTCTGTCTTTGCTTGTACTCGCATTGTGATTTTATTTTCACTTTGGGGTGTAAGACCTAGGTGGCCCATAACCGGAATTTCTGCGTTTACTATCGCCCTAACTTGGTTTGCGACCCTTCTTCCACCTTCAAGTTTGATAGCGTTACCGCCAGCTTTCACCAATTTTATCGCATTCTTTACTGCTTGTGCAATGCTTACCTGATAGCTACCAAAAGGCATATCCGAAACAACTATCGCCCTTTTCGTCCCTCTGGCAACCAATTCTGTGTGATAGATCATCTGTTTCATTGTTACAGGGATAGTGCTTTCCAGACCATTTACAGTTCCGACACTATCGCCCACTAAGAGCATATCAATCCCAGCCTCATCCAGGAGTTTGGCAGTAAGGTGGTCGTATGCAGTGAGCATTGTGAGCTTTCTTCCCTCGGATTTTGCCCTGATAACCTCTGGAATGGTGACGCGTTTTGTCATGTGACAAGAGTGAATCCGTGCAAGTGGGTTATATACTTTAGGTATTATCCATATAGGTCAATATAGTCTACATATGGATCAATATTCTCAATATGTTCTTATAGAACCACGTCCATCACAGCCTATGGTTGTGGAAACAAGAAGATTGAGCAATACACGAAAATCTGGGACTGGTTCTTTTATCCTGAATGTACCCAAGGAGTGGTGTAATACCCACAAGTTACAACCCGGATCTGAGGTTCAGCTTTACATCGATGAGCTAGCACCTGGTACAATTCTCATTCAAACCGGACAATCAACAGCTACTACAAATCTTGCGGAAATCAATCTGGATGACCGAGAGCATAAAACACGGCAGGCACGACGCAGGGCAATACTGGGAGGCTATCTTGAGGGGTATAATGCCATCCGATTGGGACACGTTTCTCGGAAAAGCAAGGAACGATTGGATATTAGGGAGGATATCATGAATTTGAGCCAGAAGCTCGATGGTTGCAGTGTCAGTGAGGACAGTACCTCTTTTGAATTAACGATGGTGACAACAGTCAAATCCCCATTAGAACTTCTGGAACGACTGTACAATACTACAAGGGAGATGTTCTCCGACGTGTTTCGAGCCTATCTTGAATTCGAGGAGGATCTAAGTAAAGATATTGTTCAGCGAGATGATGGTGCTGACAAGCTCTATTTTGCAATTGTGCGTATGCTCAAAATCATTCTCAAACAGCCGTTCCAGACAAGTACCTCTGATTTCAAACTTGAAGATGTGCTTGATTACCGCATGGTTTCCTCTCAGCTCGAAAACTTGGCTGATGCAGCAGAATATGTAGCACAGGCTATTTTGGGTATTAACAACGAAGATCATCAGAATATATCATCCGATGAATCCTCACAGCTTACAAAGAAGCAGCGTAACCGGATTACAGCCATTGCTGATGTTCTCTCTGATACTCTTGATGAGGCATACACTGCCTACCGTGAGAATGATGAGCCGACCGCTGTACGCATGGCTCAGAGAAGGAATGAGATGGAGGAGTACCATCGTGAACTAGCAGAGTTCGGAGTCCACTCCTCACTGCTTCATGTTATCGATGAGGCAAAAGAGACAATAGTCGATCTTTTAGAGTTGGTACATGCGGATCCTGAAGTCAGCTGATCACTGGAACAATCTTCTCTCTCTTGGTCGGTTCAGTTTTCTAGCAGAATCATTCTCTATCCTTTCATATGATAGCCCTCTGACAATAACAAACGGTGTCCCTTCGTCAGCCTGACCCTGAGCAAGCTCTGCAGCAGATGCTATCTCATCTGCGAGTGCCACCTCTGATACTCTAAGGGTGTAGCCAAACAGATCCTGTCTCCCAATCTCAGATCTCATTGCCTTGATACCTGCCACACCTATGCCAATATTGACGGCTCCATTCCTCAGAGCTCTACCAACAGTATCAGACATGATAACAGCAACAGTGATGTCAAATTTGTCAAGAATGTACTGCCTGATCTCTCTTGCCACGGCATCAGGATCATGAGGTACTGCAACTGCTTTCCCAATACCCGCATTTGACTGGTCAATTCCAGCATTGGCGCAGACAATTCCTGCTTTGTTTTCAGTGATGAGTACCCTGTTCCCGTACTTGACTATCTCGTTGCTCTCTCTCAGTATCACTTCTATGTGACGGGCATCTTTCTCCAGTTCATCAGCCAGTTTCTTTGCCTCATGGGAGGGTGTAACCTCACTGAGGGTATACACAAGATCCATTGCACGTGACCAGGGTGTGTGAGCCACGACTAGGATATCATCATCTTGCAGGTGCTGTGCACAGGTATCAATTCCAGCAAAGAATTCATGTTTGGAATTGATTATAGCTATCCCTGTAACAGGAAAAATGGAGAGCATAGCTGTTTGGTAAAGAGCTAGTAGATAGAGATGACGATTATCGTTTCTCAATTTTGAATGAAGGTAGGCGGATCTTTTGCTCCTGGCACTGTGGACACTTGCTAGGTGCTTTGGGCTTGTCAGTAGAGAAAACATATCCACATAAGAGACACTCTGCAGGCCTGATGAGTAGTTGGTGTTCTGGATCATTGCGGAGGCTGGTTCTGATATGGTTCAAGTCTTCCTCGATTCCTGCAGAACTTTTGGCAAACTCTTTGGACAAATCCACTGCAGTTGCAGAGTTTTCTTTGAGATATTCAATCACCTCTTCGCGTGTCATAGTACTAGAAAAGTCTCAAGATTGGACTTAAAGCTTTGTTCAGTGTAGTGATGAATTGCCCCAAAATAGATCCTCAGTAATTATCTGAGGGATCAAAGATCCATATCATCTGCCATTCCAACCTCTCCTGCGCTCTTCAGCGCTCGAAGCGAGAAGTAGGATCCGAAGGCCTCGGAGAAGACGGTTGATATCACTATGGTTGTAATGAGTAGGTTGGCGATATCAGTCAGGCCGGCTTCAATCATCAGGTCAGATGCAACGGCCATCAATCCCAGAGCGACTCCGCCTTGTGGTAGCATTGACATACCCAGATTCTTCTGGACCACCGGACTGGCATCTGCTAGCTTCGCTCCATAATTTGTACCGTAAATCTTGCCTATAACTCGAGTGACGGTGTAAATTACTGCAATCCATGGAAACGGGTTGAAATCATCCAAATACAGTTTGGCACCTACAAGAGAGAAGAAGATAATCAGTACTGGTGACATAATGATTTCAAGATAATCTGATGCCTGCTCGTAGTTGTTTCCTTCTCTGTTTACAGTCAAAGCACCCACAGTCATACAAGCTAAAATGACCGATGTGTGCAATGTCATGGCTAGCCCAATTGTAAATATCAGAGCACCCAAAGTGACTTCCATCATCTCAAGCTTTCGTTTCATTTTCTCAATCATCACATCAAGGACATATCCCACAACAATACCAAGGATAATCGCAAGAA
>JAEOUB010000518.1 GCA_016839545.1 Candidatus Kariarchaeota archaeon
GACGAGACTGTCCCCTACGGTGAGTCAGACGAGGATAATGTGGTCATCAAAACTGTGGGTGAGAAGCGTGAGTTTACTTTCACTCCCAGGGATCACCATGAACTGCTTGAAATTCTTGACATTGCAGAGATTGATCGTGCCCGAAAGACCAGTGGTTCTCGATTCTACTTCCTCAAGAATGAGGGGGCAATCCTTGAGATGGCACTCCTTCGATATGCTATGGATGTACTGATGGAAGCAGGCAGAGACCTGTACTCCACACCCTCACTTGTACGTGCAAAGATGCTGTATGGTACCGGCTTTCTCCCACTCGGTGGCGAAGATATCTACTCTATCAAGGGTGAAGATCTTCATCTTACGGGTACCTCTGAGGTTACTCTGGCTGGTATGTATGCCGAGGAGACATTGACAGAGGAACAGTTACCCCTTCGCTATGCTGGGTTCAATCCCTGTTATCGAACTGAGGCATCGGCCTCAACCAAGGATGACAAGGGCATCTTCCGCGTTCATGAGTTCAAGAAGATCGAGATGTTTGGTATCACCCTGCCAGAAGACTCTCAGAAAGAGCAGGAACTCATGATTGGGACGGCAGAGAAGATTTTTGCCGATATGAATATTCCTTACCGGATGGTCAATATCTGTACTGGTGATCTTGGTGGAACTGCATCCAAGAAACTTGACCTCGAAACATGGATGCCCGGTCAGGGAAGGTATCGAGAGGTAGTATCCTGCTCCAACTGTACAGATTACCAGTCACGCAGGTTGGAGATAAAATACAGAGAGAAAGAAGGATCACCTGTCAAGGGATTTGTTCATACCCTCAATTCTACTGCCATCACTACCACCAGACCGATGGTGGCCATCTTGGAGAATTTCCAGGAAGAGGATGGAACTGTCATTATCCCCGAGGTACTGCGAAAATACACTGGCTTTGACAAGATTGAGCCCAAGAGTAAGTAATTTACAAGTTACAACTGATTAAACTGTCAGATCTCCCCTCAGTACCCATTCTTTGGGTCGAGGTCCAATCAATCCCTCTACATACTCGATCAGAGCGATTACTCTATCTGGATTGGAGGAGTCATTTACTATCCAGTTCAGAATGTGAGAGTACTTGGAATCAAGGGATTGTATCTGTGCAAACCGGATCTTGACTCTATCCTGATATGCTCCATACTGCCTGGAAACTATCCTGTTGCAGATTTCAATCGCTTGCCAGAGTGTTTGCTGATATGCAAAAGAGGTTGGATCTCCTGAGAGATCAAGCAGATCCTTCTTTGCATCATCAAGGTAATATCGTGCAAGTTCAAGCTCAACTCCTTCAAGGATGGACAGTGGTCGATACAAAATTGTCCTAGCCTCCGAGATCAGCTCATCTATTATGGTACCTTTCTGCATGACAACAATTCCTGTTCCCAGCATATCGGCTGTATTCGGTCGCAGGGCATCTTCCTGTTGGAAATAGGCTCGTACCTGTTTGACTGGATTGATGAAGTACTCAATTTCCAAGTCATTGATCCAGGTATTTCCTCTCTCTCGCCAGTCCTGATCCTCAACAATCACGTACATGTCAAGGTCAGAATTGGGTCCTGCGTAGCCCTTTGCATAGGAACCCACCAGCATGATACCTAGTGGTTCATATTTGTAGATCATCTGCTGTGTGAAAATTTCTATTGCATCTCTGATATTCTGATCAAGATCAATCAGGTTAACCACAGGATATACTTTGATATCGACTATTTCTATGTTCACACGTTTGTATTAGCCATAATTGATATTCAGTGAGTGACTGTGATCGATTGTATATCCAGATATCTTGAATACCACTCCAAGGCTTCCTTGATCCCCTCCTCGATAGGAGTGATTCTGAAATCAGGGTATCTTGCCATGAACTTGGAATGGTCCACATAGTAGGGTCTCTCAAATTCATAGAGCATCTCTTTGACCTCGGCAATGTCTTTGTTAAATATCCCTAGCAAGCTCAGGACGTATTTTCCAGCAGATAATGGAGGGATAGGTCTCTTTCCAGCTAAAGTATAAGCCAAGTTTGAGAATTCTGATTTTCTCATCGGAGGGGGACAGGGTGCATGCCATGCTTGTCCGTATGCTTCTTCATCAGCACCCAGGATGATCATAGCTCGAGCAAAGTCGCCTACATGGATAGTTGTATGCTCAACATCTGGATCTCCAACAAACAGGGCTCTCTTACCTTGAAGTACCTTGGAGAATATTCGATCACCATAATGAGAGGTATCCAGTGATCCAGCACCATAATAACTGGGTCCTCTGACCATTATCATCCTGATCCTACCCTCGTCATGAGCTTCCTGATATCTCTTTGCCACATTGGATCGTATCTGACCTTTGACTATCTGGGAATTGTGGGGCAATGCTTCATGACGGGGTTCATTGAGATC